>CAZJRJ010000009.1:0-16089 GCA_964548635.1 uncultured Gammaproteobacteria bacterium
TCATATGTTGAAAATGTCATCGGCTTAACTGAAGCCACAATAAGTCAAATTCAAATATTTGCACCAGAAGACGATATTATTATTACGGCATATTTGTTAGTACAAGATAATGCAAAATTTAAAACTATAGATGAATTTTTAGCTTTACGACAAAATTTTATCAAGGGATACATTGATTATATAGTTTTAATGAAGCAAAAATAAAAAATAATTTAAACTTCCCTGCTTCACTCCGACTCCGCTACGCTTCGGATAACCTAGCCAGCCAAATTTTATCAAAGAAAAAATCCGAAACTTCATTTATTCAAATATGTTATATGAAATATTTTTTGTCACCAGAATAATTTAAGCTCTTGACTATCTTATTTCTATTGTTATAATAATAGAAATGAAAAAATATGCATAAATTAAGAAAAAAAATAAATCCACACTTATTTAAGGCAAGAGTGCCTTATTTTTTTAATTTATATTTTTAAAATCCGCTCAAATGAGCGGATTTTTTTACAACCCAAAAAAGGAGGGGAAAATGTTAAAAAAAGTAAAAACGGATAAAAAAAGTCCATGTTTTTTAAAAATTCAGGGAAAATGTCCTATCTGTGGGATGATTTTGGGAGATTGCATCATCGAAGATGAAAAAGGAAAAAGGAATTTGGGTTATCACAAATACCAACAATCATCTATTTGTATTTCCTCAGAAGAAATAAACTCACTTCCTGAATGTTTATGCAAATCATGCAAAGAAAAAACCGAGGAAATGGAAGCGGCTTAAACTTAAGCCAAAAACAAAAACGGCCTGCTTAATCAAAGCAGGCCTAATTATTTAAAAAATCTTTTACTCTCTTTAAAGTTTCCTTTTTATTTTGAGTCCAATATATTTTTCTGCCTTGTCTCTCCCATCTCTTAAACCAAGTAATTTGTCTTTTGGAAAATTTAAAACTCTCGCTATAAAGCTGGGCGACCATATCTTCATAATTTAATTCTCCCAATAGATACTGACTTATATATTTATATTCCAAACCAAAACTTTTTAATCTTTTCCAACTAACTTTTTTGTTAAAATGTAGACCCCTTACCTCTTCTACCATATTTTCCTTTTCTAACCTATCAAGCAATCTCTTATAAATTCTTTTCTTAAGTTCCTCTAATTCAGGGCATAGACAAATTATTAAAAATTCCTTTTCATTGTCTTTTTTACTACCCCTAAAAACCTTCCCTCCTGACTTTAAAATCTCTATATAACGAATTAATCTTCTAGGATTATTACTGTCACTATTATTTAGTTTGACCGCCACTCCACTATCAAGCTGTACTAATTTTTTATACAATTTCTCAACAGATAATTTCTCCAACTTTTTTCTTAATCCTAAATCAGGTGAGACCTTGCCTAGGTCATACCCCTCTACCAAAGCCTGGGCATACAAACCACTTCCCCCAGCAATTATTGGTAATTTATCTTTATTCAAAATTTCACTTAACGCCCTCTCCCCTTTTTTATAATATTTCCCTAAATTAAAATCAGTATTAGGACTAACTACATCAATTAAATGATAAGGAATTTTGACATTTTTTATTTTTAATTTTTGATTCTTAATTTTTATGTTATATTCATCCAAATCCTTACCAGTCCCTATGTCCATATATTTGTAAACCTGCCGACTATCAGCACTAATAACTTCACCTTTAAATTTATATGCCAAATCAACCGCTAAACTGGTTTTTCCACTAGCGGTCGGACCAATAATTACGATAATTTTATTTTTTTTAACAATATTTGACATATTTAGATTAAATTGTTATATTTTTTGATAATGTTTTTGATCTTTTTATAAATCTAACGTCCAAAGTCTAAAAAGGAGGGAGTATGGACAACTACAAAATAATTTCAACAGAAAAAGAGCCATCTTTGTTTATTTTCAACAATTCTTTTCCACCTGAAGTGACTGCCGGCATAACTCTAAGGAGCATGGGTAATCTTAGCACAATAAACGGAAAGAAAAAAATAATTGAACTAAAAAAAATGCTGAGAACTGATTATTTTTTTCTACCAACCCCGCAACACGAAAATTACTGCTGGCACGTAAAACCTGATGACACTATAAACAATCTCAAAGAATGCGACGCCCTATTTTTGAAAAAAAATTCTTTTCCCAAAAAAAAGGTTGTCACAATAGGTTTTACCACTGGGGACTGTCCCATCCTACTTGGAAACGACGAAAAAAACTCTTTTGTCATACACTCTGGAATTTACGGCAGTAAAATGAACATCGCGGGAAAACTATTGTGGGAGCTAAATATTAATGGGCAAATAAACGTTGAAAACACTAAAATCATTATCTGGGGCGGAATTTGTCCAAATTGTTACGAAGTTGGCCAAGAATGGGAAAGCACATTCCCAGGCCATGTCAAAAATGGATTTTTAAACCTCAGAGCGGTTATCGTCAAACAAATTATAGATACTGGAATAGCCATTGAAAACATAGCCATGGCTTCCAATATGTGCTCTTATGAAACCCCTGAACTCTTTTCTCATCGCAAAGGAGACAAAGAAAGGAATCTGGTTTTTATAAAAACAATAACGTAGCTTTTACCCCGGACTAATACCCCGGGGCTTTTTATATCAAAACACCATCTAAACCAAAATCCATTGATTTTTTTATTTCAACCATCACAAATTCCCCCTTTTTAACGTCATTCCTCTTATTTATAATACTGACATTTTTATAAGTACAGGTCTTACCATAATAAAAACCTTTTTTATTTTTCCCTTCCACCAAAACCGAAACTTTTTTACCTAGGTATTTTCTATTATTAGCCTCAGCTGTCTTTTTTAATACATCAAGAAGCTCATTTTCCCTTCTCTTTTTTTCTTTATTATCGACATTATCCTCTAATTTGTAGGCGGCCGTACCATAGCGCGGGCTATATTGAGCTGTATAGGCCAAATCATACTTCATTTCTTTAAATAATTTTTTAGAGTTCTGAAACTGTTTTTCTGTTTCTCCCGGAAACCCAACTATTAAATCAGTTGAAATTGAAACAGGCAATAAATCTACCTGTAAAACAAACTTCTTAAAATTACACTTATCTCTAATTTTTAAAATTAATTTCTTGTAATGCTCTATTGTATACTTTCTATTCATAGCCTTTAATATTTCATTATCTCCTGACTGGGCTGGTAAATGTACGTGGGAGCAAACCTTTTTACAAACTGCAATTGTTTTTATAAGCTTATCGCTCATATCTTTTGGATGGCTTGTAAAAAACCTAATCCAGAACTTCCCTTCTATATCATTAACTTTTTTTAATAAATCAGAAAAATCCAGAGAACTAGATGAATAGCTATTAACATTTTGAGCAATTAAAGTTATTTCCTTGTAGCCTTTCTTTATTAATTCTCTTACCTCTTTAATAATTTCACTGGCTGATCTATATTTTTCTCTTCCCCTAGCATAAGGAACAACACAATAAGAACAGAAATTATTACAACCATTTCCAATGGGAATCAAGGCTGAAAAATCTGAATTAATTTTAGGATTTATTTTTAAATAATCATCACCAGAACCAAAATTATCATTTTTGTCATTATCTTTTTCACTCAAAATATTATTTAATTTTTTATCTAAATTAGGCAAATCAGTAATAGAAAAATATAAATCAATCTTTTCCTTTGTTCTTTTTTTAACATCTTCTCTATTAACTAAACATCCTGTCAGAATTATCCCTACTTTAGGATTTTCTCTTTTAATAGTGGGGATTAGACCATAAATTCTGTCCTCAGCGCTCTGTCTGACCCCACAAGTGTTTATAAAGACTAGATCAGCCTCATTTCTCTTTGAAGCTTCCTTGTAGCCACTTTTTTCTAAAAAGGCTGCCAATCTTTCGCTGTCAGACTTATTCATCTGACATCCAATAGTCTTTATGTAAAATTTTTTAATATTCTCTTTTTTCATAAACAAATACCTCGCACCTAATAATCTAAAAAGGTTATCAAGTGCGAGGCTTTTTGTCTAGTACTATATATTATCTTATCTTTTTAAATATTTTATCAAGTTCCTCGTCGCTGTAAAAATCAATTATTATTTTTCCACCTTTTTGTGTTCTTTTTATTTCAACCTTAGTAGCAAGTAAATTTCTTAATTTCTCTTCTTTTAGCTTATCTAAACTATTATCCTTGATTCTAGCATTTTTAGTACCGCCCATTTTTCTTATTTCTTGGTTTGCCCCACGAACAGATAAATCACCATTAACTATTTTACGAAAAACATTTAATTGTTTAACCTCTCCTTCTAAGCCACATAAAAGATTAGCGTGCCCCTCGTTAATAACCCCCCTCATCAAAGCCTCTTGTATTTCTTCAGGTAAACTTAACACTCTCAAACTATTAGAAATAACTGGCCTTGATTTTCCGACTCTCTTAGCAAGTTCATTAATATTTAAATTAAACTCATCTATTAATTTTTGATAAGCTAAAGCCTTTTCAAGAACATTCAAGTCTTCTCTTTGCAAATTCTCCACTAAAGCAATCTCTAGTTTATTTTGTTCATCTATTTTTCTAACAATAACCGGAACTTCTTTTAAGCCTATTTTAGAAGATGCTCGCAATCTTCTTTCACCTGCAATTAATTCATATTTATCCCCTTTTCTCGTAACAACTAAAGGTTGAATAATGCCGTAGGTTTTAATAGAATCCATTAATTCATTTAAATGAGAGTCTGAGAACATTTTACGTGGTTGTAATTCATTGGGAACTATTTCTTCAGGAGATACTAAAATAATTCTATTTTCATCCTGAGGGGACAAAACATTAACTGCCGCAAAATCACTTCCTTCTCCATATGAAACTTTACTCTTTTTTGGTTTCTGAGGAATTAGTGAACTCAATCCCCTTCCTAATCCACTGGGCATAATATAAAATTTAATTAATTATTGTCTAGTTCTATAATTTCTTTAGCTAAATTATAATAAGCCTGAGCTCCTTTTGATTTTTTATCATAATTCAATATACTCTTTCCAAAACTAGGAGACTCAGCCAATCTAACATTCCTCGGAATAATTGTTTTAAAAATATAATGTGGAAAATGATCTTCCAATTCTTTCATCACTAGGCCTGATAAACGGTTCCTCTTATCATACATAGTTACCACCGCCCCCTTTATTAATAATTCTGGTTTCAAATTATCCCTAACCAGATCTATTGTCTCCAAAAGTTGTCCTAAGCCCTCTAAGGAATAATACTCACTTTGAATTGGTATTAAAATCTCATCAGCTGCCACTAAATTATTAACAGTTAAAAGACCCAAAGAAGGCGGACCGTCAATTATAATATAATCATAATTATCCCTAACTTCTTTTAAAATATTCAAAAGTCTCCATTCTCTCTCAGGAAGCCCAACCAACTCTACTCCAGCTCCCGCCAAAGATGGATTAGCTGGGGCTAACTCATAATTTTTTTGTTTTGTCTTTTTTATAATATCAAAAATGTTTTTTGTTCCAATTATCGCTTCATAAATCCCCTCTTCTAAATTATTTACATCTATCCCAAGCCCTGAAGTAGCATTGGCCTGAGGATCCACATCGACTAGTAGGACTTGTTTTCCAAGATGAGCTAAATAAGAACCAAGATTAACGGCCGTGGTGGTCTTGCCTACGCCTCCTTTTTGATTTACTATTGAAATTATCTTACCCATATTAATTTTCCCTATTCTTTTATAACTTTTGACAATAAATTAAATTAAAGCTAAAATAAAAAATAAATTAAATTTATAAGCCCTGGTGGCGGAATTGGTAGACGCGCACGACTCAAACTCGTGTGGATTTATCCGTGTGAGTTCGATTCTCACCCAGGGCACATCAATTACCAAACTTCCTTATTTAAACACGTATTAAATCTTGGTGAGTTTTGTAAGCGTGTGAGCTTACAATCCGCCTCTGTCAAAGACAGATTTGGCGGACGATTCTCACCCAGGGCACACTAATTAACAATTATTCTTCACTAGATTTAATTTCTATTGTAATTTTATCTTTAATTCTAGGTACCTTTCTTACGAAAGAAGGGCTAAAATCTATTTTATAACCAGAAAATTGATCAAGAGTATCTAGATAGGCCCTTAATTGATTTTCATTAAGTCCAGTAATATTATCTTTATTTATTATTTCTGCATCTTTTTTAGTAACCATTTTTCCACTAAAAGAAGTATTAATGGTGGCTGTATTATCTTCAGAATTAAAATTATTTAAATTATAACTAAAATTATTTTCATTAAAAGAAGTTAACTCTTTATCTTGTGGCAAAATAAGATAAATTTTATTTCTTGCCATTTCTCTTACGTCTTCTTCATTAAAGGCTACAATTCTAGCAATAGCATCAGCTTCAATATTAAAACTGTTTACCTGATCGCCCACTTCAACAGAACGATTAATATTTATACTATTTTCATCTAATTCAAAAATTAACTTATCCCTATCCTTATATTTACCTGTTAATTCTTGCTCTGCTTTTTGTTTTAATCTAAATTTTATATCTGTTATAGCATTTTCTATATCACCTTCCTCTACATATTTTTCTACTTTCATCTTATATTCGAAAGCTTCATTACTTTGAGCATAGACCTTGTCCTGTAGACCAGCCCATAAGCCCGGAATCGTAAATTCGGTTGGACTTATTGCCATGTCTGGCCCTGGATTGTCAGCATATATTTCAACTTCCCTTTTTTCTCCTGGCGGTATATCTAATCTTTCTTTAATTCTGAACAATTTATCATTAGGGCTAAGAAGTCTTGTAGTGGCTACTAAAACCTGATTAACATCACGATCGTTTACAACTTCGACTCTTCCTATGATATCCACGCCAACCTCCTTAATTCCATTGGATGAATATTCATTTTCAACTTCAATTTTAACCTCTTCTAAATCCCCAGAAATATTCTTTGTAGAAGGCTCTTCGTTATTTGTATTTTTTTCAATATCTAGAATTATATTATCGCTAATTCTTTCTTCTTTAGGATAAAGGGTTATAGAAACATTATTAAAAGAAAGATAAAAAACTAAAAATAAAAGTAACAGGGTTAATAAAATAAAACTAACAGCTAATTTCCTGTATAGATTAAATGATTGATAAGTTTTTTCTTTTTTTTCTTTGATATTACTTTTTTTATTTTCTAATTTGTTATCATCTTCTTTATTGCTTGCTTCCCCTGTTTGACTTTGATGAAAAATTTGGCTTTTTTTAGGTAAAATATCCTCTTTTTTCTTAGGCTCCTTCTCGAAATCAAATTTTTCAGCCTCAATTTTATCAACTTGCTTTTTCTCCTTAACCTCAAAAATCGGCTCCTCTACTACACGAACATTTATTTTACTCTTCTTAGGTTTTCCTTTATCGGAGGTTTTTAGGCTTGTTTTTGAAGTTTTCTTTATTTTTTTGTTTGAGACCATAATAAAATATTAATAACATTTATTATATTATATCAAATTATGAAACAGTTGTCTAAGCCACTTCGATAAAATTTTCAAAGTAATTTTTTATTTCTTCAGATAGCTCCTTGGAATTATTTACCCTAAAACCGCTCTCAATATATTTATTATTTCCGTTGTGTTTTATCTTTAAAAAAACCTTACTTTCTCCTTTATTTCTTAAAAATATGTCTCTCAATTTTTCCAATTTTTCTTTGCTTGGATTAGCCTTTAAAATTAATTTTAAAGGCTTTAATGCCCTTGACTGAAAAAAATCTATTGGTGGCCCATGATTAACAGATCCTTTTTTTTGAGCATTTCTTTTAAAATTATTTACAGACCCCTTCATATCTTCATATAATACTACCTCAGCTGAATCAGCTAAAAACTTAACGTCTTGATCCTTATCAGATACTTTACCTTGACATATAATCACCTTGCCCTCCTCCCAAATCTCGGGATTTTCCTTTAATAACTTAGGAAATACTAAAACTTCAACGTTTCTATAATTATCCTCTATTTTAGCAAAAATCATAGACTGATTTTTACGAGTTACAATTTTTTTAATAGAAGTAATTATTCCAGCTATGTTTATATAGCTATCACCCTTATAGGCTGACAAACTATTTAGAGGAACAACAATATCTCTCAAATGTCTTTTAAAATCATTGAAGGGATGCTCCGTTATATAAAGACCCAATAATTCTTTTTCCCAACCAAGTTTTTCCTGTTGTTTTACAGGAGGAAAATCTTTTAAGCCTACTTGACTCGGGTAATCAACTCCTGAGGCTTCACCAAAAAGACTTGACTGTCTACTTTCTTTAATTTTACTGACTTCTTTATTAAAACTAAGCAGAGATTCTGAGTTATTTAATAATTTTCCCCTATCCTCCATGCTATCGAAACAACCGCTCTTAATTAAACTTTCTAAAGATTTTTTATTTAAATCTTTATTTGTCACTCTGTCTAAAAAATCAAAAATATCTTTATAGCGTCCATTTTTCTTTCTCTCTTTTATAATAACTTCTACTATGTGCTCCCCAACATTCTTAATTGCATTTAAACCAAAGCGTATAATCCCAGCTTGTTCTGTATTAGAAAATTGAGTAACCGTAAAAGAAGCAACAGATTCATTGATATCGGGTTGCAAAACCTCTATCCCCATATTTCTACATTCCTCAATTTCTATAGCCACCCTATCTGTATTTTGTTGATCACAGGTTAATAAGGCAGCCATAAACTCAACTGGCCAATGTGCTTTCAAATAAGCTGTTTGATAACCTATTAAAGCATAGCAAGCGGCATGACTCCTGTTAAAACCATAGCCGGCAAAAGGCTCTATAAATGAAAAAATCTTCTCAGCTAAGTCTTTATTAATACTATTTTGAACACAACCATTAATAAAATTTTCCTTTTGTTTTGCGAGTAATTCTGGTATTTTTTTACCCATGGCTTTTCTTAAAATATCCGCCTCTCCCATAGAAAATCCAGCCAAAGTACGTGCTATTTGCATAACCTGTTCTTGGTAAATTGCCACTCCATAAGTCTTGTCTAATATTGATTTTAAATCTTCGTGTAAGTAAGAAACCTTCTTTTTCCCATGTTTTCCTTTGATATAATCAGGTATCCATTCCATTGGTCCAGGACGGTATAGTGCCACCATGGCTATTATATCTTCAAATTGAGTTGGTTTTAATTCCCTTAGATATCTTTTCATTCCCGAAGATTCAAACTGAAAAACACCCGTAGTAGATCCTTTTTGAAATAATTTATAAGCACTATTATCGTCCAAGGGTATGTCATCTATTATTATCTCGTCTTTTTGTGTATTTTTTATTATGTTAATAGCCAACTCAATAATAGATAGATTCTTAAGGCCTAAAAAATCCATTTTAAGTAATCCTAAATCTTCTACTGGATGAAGAGAATACTGAGAAACCACACTTCTATCTGAGGAGGATGCATACTGCAAGGGAGTGTAATTGACCAAAGGCTCCTTAGTTATCAAAACCCCGCAAGCGTGGGTAGAAGCATGCCTAGACACCCCCTCTAACCTCTGAGAGTAATCCAAAGCCTTTCGAGCCATTTCATCTTTTTGATAAATTTCCTTTAATTCCTCAACACTCTCTAGCGCATCTTTAATTTTGAAAAACATTGGAATCATTTTAGCTATCTTGTCGCAATAATCATAGGGATAATTCAAAACTCTACCAACATCTCTAAAAGCAGCTCTCGCGGCCATAGTTCCAAAAGTTATTATCTGACAAACATTATCTTTGCCATATTTTTCTTCAACATACCTGATAACCTTATCTCTACCAGTATCAGCAAAATCCAAATCAATATCAGGCATAGATACTCTCTCTGGATTTAGAAACCTCTCAAAAAGTAAATCATATTCCAATGGATCTAAATTAGTAATACCTAATAAATAAGAAGCGAAAGAACCAGCGGCACTTCCACGGCCAGGACCTACTACAATATTCTCTTTTTTAGCCCAATTAACAAAATCAGCTACAATTAAAAAATAAGAAGGCCATCCCATTTTATCAATAACAGATAATTCAAAATCTAGGCGCTCTTTTTTATTAGAATCTATTTTTTCATAAGAAACGCCGTATCTAGTTTTTAAGCCATCCCTGCAAATTTTCTCTAGATAAGAACTGTCATTATAGCCTTCGGGAACATTAAAATGAGGTAGCTGAACCTTGCCTAATTCTATTTCCACATTACATTTTTCTGCTATTTTTAGAGTATTTTCAATAGCATCAGGAACATCCTTAAAATATTCCATCATCTCCCTATTACTTTTCATGGAATAATCATCACTAAGCATACACATTCTATCAGAATCTTCTTTTTTCTTTTTATTTTGAATACAAAGCAAAATATCCTGAACCTCATTATCATCTTTTTTTAGATAATGAACATCGTTAGTGGCTATAAGCGGAACGTCTAATTCACGAGAGAGCTTAATTAATTCTTTATTAACCTTTTCCTGATGTTCTAAATTTGGATGAGGCTGAATTTCTAGAAAAAAATTACCTTGTCCAAAAAGATTATTGTATTCTTTAATTCTCTTTTTTGCCTTATCAATCTTACCAGAAAGAATTAACTGCGGAATTTCTCCTCCTATACAAGCTGTCGAGGCTATAAGGCCCTCGCTGTACTTCTCTAAAAGTTCCCAATCAATTCTAGGTTTATAATAAAAACCCTCTAAATGAGCGATAGTGGTTAATTTAATTAAATTCTTGTATCCTTTATTATTTTTTGCCAAAAGTAATAAATGATAATTTTTTCTATCCTCTTTTGTTTCTTTATCAAACCTTGATTTAGGAGCTAAATATGCTTCTACCCCAATAATAGGTTTAATTTTTTCCTTCAAACAAGTTTGATAAAACTCTATAGCGCCATACATAACCCCATGATCGGTTATAGCAATAGCAGGAGAACCTTCCTCCTTGGCATTCTTCACCATCTCGTCTATCTTAGTTAACCCGTCAAGCAAAGAATAGTGAGTATGATTATGTAAGTGGACAAAACTCATATTAAATTAAAAATACTGATAAAATAGTTAAAACTCCAAATCCTAAAACAAACCAAGCAAAATTAACTTTCTTAGCAATTTTTAAAAGTAAATCAATAGTTAAAAAGCCTAATAAAAAAGAAAATAATAAAGCCAAAAGATTAAATTTATTTAAAACAAACTTATCTAAATTTAAGATTATATTACCGCCCAAGACAATCGGCAAGCTCATAAGAAAACTTAATTTTAAAGCGCTCTCTTCCTTAAATTTAAGCAGAAGAAGAGCAGAAACCGTTAACCCGGATCGAGAAAGACCAGGAAAGGCTGCAAAAGATTGGGCTAGACCTAAAATTATTTTGTCTGTTAAGTTTATATCAGTATAACCCCTTAAATTATTAGAGATATTTTTTGTCTTAAACTGAAAATAAGCAGTTATTAATAATAAAATACCCACAAACAATGTGAAACCTTGAACTGTAAAATAATCCTGACCTATTTTCGCGGAAAAATAATATACTAAAAAACCAAGAGAGCCACTAATTATCGTGGTAATAAATAAAAAACTAAAAATATTTTTATCTTCATCTTTGCTTTTTTTGTAGTTAAACAAAGTTGAAATTAACTTAATGACATCTTTGCGAAAATAAATTAAAGCTGCCAAAAAGGTACCTAAATGAAGAAAAAGGGCTAATTTTATAATTTCGTTAATTCCTCCTCCGCCTGGAAAGAAATTACTTTTTACCAAAAAAATAATCCCCTCCGAACTAACTGGCAACCACTCAGCTATGCCCTGAATACTGCCCAATATAATAGATTCGTACATATAAATTATATTTAATTCTTAGAACTATATTATCAAAGAAAAGATTATTTTTCAATCAATTATTAAAAATAAAAACACGGTTTAAAAAACCATTTTTTCCGTGTCTTATTAATATTGTTTATTATTTCTTAACTAGCTTTTATTAGTCAGAAATAATCTCTTTAATTTTTTCCAATTTTTCCGGTGATAAATTTTTAAGTTTTTCTTGATCTAATAAAATGTTAGAATCAGACTCTTCTATTTTATCTGAAAAATTAAGTAAACCTTGATATTGATCTATAACTTCGCTAAACCTAGGTGAAAATTCTCTAAAAAATGGAGGCAGATAAATAATTCCTAAAATTAATGGAACCGCTATTATTAAAACCTTAACAAAGAAAAAAACTCTTTGAACAATTAAGTATTTTTTAACACTTTTTACTATTTTGTTGGTTTCTTCATTTAATTTCAAACTTTCTTTCAATAGTTTTTTTATCTCATTTTCCTCCATAATCCTTTATTAATAATTATCTAACATCACAATAACGCACATATTTTGAGGCTATTCTTTTCATATCCTCCATTTCGGCGTCAGTAAATGACCTTACTTTCTTAAATTCACTGTCAACTAACTCTTTTGAAGCAATAAATTTTTGCAAGAACCATTTATCTGCTCCTTTTATAGATTCCCCTATTGATTTTATTCTTTCTTTATTTATTAAGCCGGGCACCAGCGTAGTTCTAAATTCATATGGAACACCACTATTTATAATTATATTAACACTTTCCTTTACTTTATCCAAGTCTACGTCTACGCCAACAACATAAGAATAACTATCAAAATCAGATTTAAAATCCATGGCAATATAATCCAATAAATCTTTTTTTAATAATTTTTCTAGCATTTCTGGGTTGGTGCCATTTGAATCTAATTTTACCAAAAAACCATTTTTTCTTATTTTTTTAATAAAATCTGGCAAATCTTTATGTATAGTTGGTTCTCCTCCAGTTACAACTACAGCATCCAATTTGCCCTTCCTCTTACCTAAAAAGTCAAAAAGGTCGCGTTCCTTTATTAAAACGCGACCTTTCTCGGCTTCGCCTAAATTCTGACTTTTATTCTTAAACTTATTCACCTCTATTGGCTTGACAAGCATAGGGTTGTGACAAAAATGGCAACGAAAATTACAACCTACGGTAAAAATAACGACAGAGAGCTTCTTGGGATAATCTATTAAACTCAATTTTTCCAATCCTCCAATCAACATAAATTTTTATCTATTTTAATTCTAATTGCTCCCAACATCAAAAGTCTGTCTGTCCCCATACTCAGCTCTCTTACCTTTATTCCAATTTTTTACAGGTGTTAACCACCCGACTACTCTACTATAAACTTCGCAAGGCTGTCTTTTTGAATTCATTTGTGACATATTTTTAAATTTAATTATTAATTATTTTCTATTTTTTTATTATTAATTACAACCTCAACTTCTTCTCCTTCTTCAACTTTTATTCCTCTTTCCGCGTCACATTTAGGGCAATATTTATGCTCTCCTGACATATAACCATGGGTCGGACAAATGGAAAAAGTAGGGGTTATTGTGAAATAAGGCAAACGATAATTTTCAGCTATTTTTTTAACCAGTATCTTACAAGCCTCTGGATCGTTTATTCTTTCTCCTAAAAATCCATGTAAAACAGTTCCGCCCGTGTATTTAGTCTGTAATTCATCCTGTAAATCCAAGGCTTCAAATAAATCATCTGTATAATCCACTGGTAATTGAGAAGAATTTGTATAATAAGGATCTGCATTCTTCTCTTGATAAAATTTCTCATTTGCCACAATAATACCTGGATATACCTCTTTATCTTTCTTAGCAAAACGATAAGTAGCGCCTTCTGCTGGTGAAGCCTCTAAATTATAGAGATTGTTAGTTTCATTTTGAAAATTCATTAATTTTTCACGCATAAAATCTAAAATTTCTGTTGCAAATTTAAGAGATTTTTCATCTGTTAAATCTTTACCTAAAAAATTAAGCGTAGATTCGTTCATAGCGTTAATTCCTATGGTGCTAAAATGATTTTGCCAATAAGTCCCGAATCTTTTATAAATATCGCCCAAATAATAAGATGAATAAGGATAAAGATTTTTTTCTGAAAACTCTTCAATCACCTTTCTCTTCAGTTCTAGGCTCTTTTTGGCTAATTCCATTAAAGTAAATAGTCTATCTTTGTAATCCTTTTTATCTTTAGCCAAGTAACCAATTCTAGCTAAATTTATTGTTACTACTCCCAAACTTCCTGTAAGAGGGTTGGCTCCAAAAAGACCGCCTCCCCTTTTTCTTAATTCTCTATTATCTAAACGCAATCTACAACACATACTACGAGCATCATCAACGTCCATATCTGAATTTATAAAATTAGAGAAATAAGGAATTCCATATTTAGCAGTCATCTCCCACATAGGTTTTAATGATTCCCGGTCCCATTCAAACTTTTTACTTAAATTATAAGTGGGTATAGGGAAAGAAAATGGCTTACCAGTAGCATCTCCTTCTATTATTATTTCAGCAAAAGCCTTATTAAAAGAATCCATTTCATCTTGAAAGTCAGCATATTTATCTTTAGTTATACTTCCGCCCCACACAACACTCTCTTCTCCTATTTTTTCACCAGTAACAACATCTAGAGTAACATTAGTAAAGGGAGTCTGAAAACCAACTCTAGTAGGTATGTTTATATTAAACATAAACTCCTGTAAGCATTGTTTAACCTCCTTATAAGACAAATTATCATATCTTATGAAAGGGGCTAGGTAAGTATCAAAATTAGAAAAAGCTTGAGCTCCGGCTGCCTCCCCCTGAAGAGTATATAAAAAATTAATAACTTGACCCAAAGCGCTTCTAAAATGTTTTGGGGGTTTGCTCTGAATTTTTTCATTTATTCCTCTAAAACCGTTAGTCAAAAGATCTTTAAGATCCCAACCGCAACAATAAGGAGCCAACATTCCCAAATCATGGATATGAAAATTACCATCTATGTGAGCGTCTCTTATGTTCTTAGGGTAAAGTTTGTTTAACCAATATTTTGCAGAAACTGAAGAAGCGATGTAATTGTTAAGCCCCTGAACAGAAAAACTCATATTACTATTCTCTTTTAGCCTCCAATCAGCCTTTCCTAAATAATCTTCCATTAAACGTTCTTCATTGGTCTTTCCAGTAATATCTCTTATCTGCCTGTGTTGTTCACGATAAATAATATAAGCTTTAGCCATCTTTATTCTATCGTTTTTAATCAACACTTCTTCAACTATATCTTGAACCTCTTCTACTGCTGGAATACTCCTAGCATGAAACTTTTTATTCATCTCTTTAACAACTTGCTCGCTAAGGTCTTGAGGTAAAGATTTCTCCTCAACTCCCGCAGCTAAAGCTGAATTTTTTATGGCTTTCGTAATTTTTTTCTGTTCAAATGGCACGATATTACCCGACCTCTTTCTAATCTGGGTAACAGAGCTTTCTTCTTGAGAGTTAAACATAAGCATGGAAAAATTAATTATTATTATTTTGTTTTCTTTTTTTTATTTTTTAAAAGTTTATTTAACTCTTTTTGGAATGTCTGAGCATCTTTAAATGATTCATAAACAGAAGCAAATCTGATATAAGCTACCTTGTCCACTCTTTTTAAATGTTTCATTACTATTTTGCCGATAAAACTTGAAGGAATTTCGCTTTTATCTCTTTTTTGTATATCTCTTTCAATTAAATGAATTAATTTTTTAAAATTATCTTCTGTTATTGACCTTTTCTCTAGAGCCCTTTTTAACCCCTTGGCTAATTTCTCTCTATTATATAATTCCTTAACATCATCCTGCTTTATCACCACTAAATCTAATATTTCAATCTCTTCATAAGTGGAAAAACGAAAACAACATTTAGAACATTCTCGTCTTCTCCTGACAGAAAAACCGTCTCCGGCAGAACGAGAATTAATAACTTTAGTATCGGGATAATAACATATTGGACATTTCATAAAAAGCTATATATTGTGTATTAATTTATTTTCAAGTGCTATATATTGATATATATTCTATTATAGCATATTTTTAAAATTAAACAAACACCCCAACTTTTACTAATTTTAGTCTATAATGAAAGATACTTCACGGTTAAAAAGATAATGTTTAAAACTGCCTGTGGATAAATTCTTGTATTAAAAAACCTGTTTAATAAAACAGGTTTTTTTAGAATATTTTGAAGTGATTATTTCATCTTTTTTCGAATAAATGCTGGATGTATGGATTATTCTCCGT
>CAZJRJ010000010.1:0-15888 GCA_964548635.1 uncultured Gammaproteobacteria bacterium
TCAGGTTTGTCCATAACGCCAATAAATTGTCTGGCATAGGACGACAAGGATTCAACGTATCTTCTTTGGCCCTCAGCATAAAGAGTATCAAAGGCTAGACTGGACTTCCCTGATCCAGAAAGCCCGGTTATAATCACCATTTTTCCTCTTGGGATTTCAACATCAATGTTTTTTAGATTATGAACCCGAGCTCCTTTTATTTTGATTTTATTATTAGTTGCCATATAAATTTATTTATATTTAATTGTGGGTCATCGCCAAAGTATAGTATAGCCCAACTTCTAATATTTTGATGATGACCCATTAGATAGAAATAAATTATACATTGTTTTAAGGGTTTGAGCAAGAGTTAGAAGAAGTCTTAGTTTTTGTTAAGATAATTTTTTAGAAAGAGTAGCAAAAAAATCGTGAAGCAATGTTTATATATTTTAAATAATAAAAAAAATCTATATTTAAATATAGATTTAATTTTATGTAAATTTTTTTAAGTGTTTTTTATTTAATTAGCTTGTTTATTATTTTTGTAGCAATAATTCCTAGTAAAAGCCCTAATAATGTAAAGCCAATTAGAATCAACCATTCTTTAATACCAAGAGCAACTATTTCAAAGTACTTAGCTAAAGGGGTGTATATTATTATTAGTTGGAGGGACAGAGAGAAAAGGAGAGAGAAAATTAAAAATTTATTTAAAAACCAATCTTTTATAGATTTTAGATTTTCATTATATTTTATAAGTCCTAACCTAGTAAACTCAAATAGAATAAATCCAGTAAAGAGCATTGTTCTTGCTATTTCTTCCCCTAGGCTAATAACATTAAAAAACATAATGAGTAAAACTGCTGACATTAAAACGCCATTCGTCATTATTAATATACCTAGTTTCTTATCTATAATACCCTCATTTTTATCCCGAGGTTTTCTTTTCATTATATTCGGTTTAGCAGGATCTATGGAAAGGGCTAGGGCAACTAATCCGTCAGTTATTAGATTTATCCAAAGAATTTGGACTGGATAAAGAGCTACAAAGGGTAAGGTCAGAGTGGCAATGAGAATAACTATGACCTCGGCTAAATTACAGGTTAAAAGATAATTAACAAATTTACGAATATTATCAAAAATTCTTCTTCCTTCTAATATGGAATTTCTAATAGTGGCGAAGTTGTCATCTAGGAGAATTATATCACTAGCCTCTTTAGAAACTTCTGTTCCCTTTATTCCCATGGCTACACCTACGTCAGATTTTTTAAGAGCCAAGGCGTCGTTTACTCCGTCTCCAGTCATGGCTACAACTTGTCCTTGATTCTTAAGTGAAGTTAGAATTTTTAATTTATGAAAAGGCGAGGTTCGAGCAAAAATGTTATTATTTCCAGCTAATATTTTATCTATTTCAGCTCCTCTCATTTTATCTAAGTCTTTCCCAGTGTAAACTTTGTCACTCGTAATATTTACTTCGTCCGCAATAGCTTGAGCTGTTAGGGGATTATCGCCAGTTATCATTATAGTTCTAATTCCGGCGGCCTGACATTCCTTTACTGATTTTTTAGCTTCAAGTCTAACAGGATCGTTTAGATATATTAATGAAATAAAAACAAGTTTATCTTCAGAAATTTTTTTACTTTCTTTAAAGGCAAGGGCAAGCATTCTAAATCCTTTACTAGCAAGCTCTTTATTTTTATCCAATATTTCCTTCTTTTCTTTTTCTCCTAAGATTTTAATTTTTCCATTTTCGGTTATAAATTGACATTTTTCAATTACTATTTCTGGGGCGCCCTTGGTGAATATTATATTTTTTCCTTCCAGCTCCTCCATTACAGTCATCATTTTTCTTTCACTAGTAAAAGAAATTTCCCCCTTTCTCTCTCCCCCTGCTTTTATGTTTTTAGAAGAATATTTTTTTAAAGCAATATCAGTTTCATCTCCTACCCATTTTTTCCCCCCTTCTTTATATATTTTTTTAGCATCATTGCAATAGTAAGAGCATTGATAGGAAAGTATTTTTACAGAATTATTATTTCCTGGACACCAAATATTCTTTACTTTCATATTGCCTTCAGTTAGGGTCCCGGTTTTATCTGTGCAAATAGTATTTATACTGCCGATTGATTCAGTGATAGACAGTTTTCTGATAAGAGCATTTTTAGCAACCATGTTTTTAGCACCCAGGGAAAGAGATAGAGTGATAACAGCCGGAAGACCTTCAGGAATAGCGGCAACAGCCAGAGAAACTGCTATTAATCCGGCTTCTAGAAGGCCGAATTTTCCAGCGCCAGCCATAAAGGTTAAAATTATAATAAGGCCAGTTCCTAAAACCAGTTTATTAGTAAATTTGTTCATGTGTCTTTGAAAAGGGGTTTCGTCTTCTTCGATGTCTTGCATTTTTTCTGCTATTCTTCCCACCTTTGTTTTCATGGCCGTGGCATAAACTCCAGCCGTCACTCTTCCGGACAATATACTGCAACTAGAATAAAGATCATCTCTCTCCTTTTTATGAATTGACCTTGATTCTCCTGTTAAGACTGATTCATTAACCTCTGCCCTACCTTCAATTATTTTAGAATCAGCGGGGACTATATCACCCCCCTCAAGTAAAATTAAATCTCCTGGAACTATATCAGATGCTTTTATTTCTATCTCTTTTCCATCTCTGAGCACCTTGGCTTTTGGGCTGGCCATTTTCTTTAAAGCTTCAATAGCTTCTTCTGCCTTGTAATCTTGGATAAAACCAGCTATTCCAGAGGTTAGTACTATTATAATTATAAGAATAGAATCTACATATCCTTCTCCACGATGATGATTAACAAAAAAAGAAATAGCCGCAGCTACCATTAAAATTATGATAAGAGGAGATTTAAATTGAAGTAGTAATATTTTAACTGGGCTTATTTTCTTTGTGTTCTTTATTTCATTTTTTCCGTATTGTTTTAATTTTTTGGAGGCTTTTTTAGAGCTAAGACCTTTTAATTGTTTTATCATATTTTGGTTGTTTTAATTTTTTTAACTTCCCATTTAACTAGAAGATTAGAAAATAATATAGGAACAAGAAATTGAAATACAATACTAGAGGCTATAATCACAGAGTAGAGATTTATGTCTATAATATTATTTTCAAAAAGTATTTTTATAATAATAATACTAGTGCTGAATCGAACTGACAGACCTACCCCTAAAAGAATTGAACGCCTAATATTAAATTCTTTTCTTGCTACGATTAGACTGACTATAATTTTTGTTGCACCCACTACTAAGACTAATAATAAAACAGATAAGGGGGCAGTGATTAGATAGCTTACATTCAGACTCAAACCTACCCAAAAGAAAAAAATAGGAGCAAATAAGCCATAGCTAATGGCTTTAATTTCCGTTTCAATTAAGTCCAGTTTGTTTTTAGGTAAAAGGTTCCTGATGCTCATACCAGCTAGCAAAGCTCCTAGGGCGCTAGCCTGTGCATAGCTACCTATGCCTAAAAATAAAAAGAATATAAATATGGTAAATAGAAACAAGGTCTTAATGTTCAAAAAATTAAAGTATTCTTTGCTTTTTTTGCTTTTTCTAAAGTTTATTAAAATCAGAGCTACTATAATTAAAAGGATTAAAGAAAAAATCATGCTTCCTACATGAAATCTGCCACCATTTACTCCCCCTACTATTATTACTACTGTTATTAAAATTAATATTTCAATAACATCATCTAATACTCCTATATTTATTATAACCTGACCTAATTTTGTCTTGGTAATTTTAAATTCATCTAGAATCGGAATTAAAATAGCCTCTCCTACCGTAGCAAAAGAAAGGGCTACTACAAAAGATATACCCCAGCCATAATTAAATAGAAAATGTATTAAGAGACTACCAAAAAAAGCTTCTGATAAAATTATTAAGAAGGTAGCTCTAAAGATAAATCCACTCTTCTTTTTAATTTCTTTTAAATTAATGTCTAAACCAATCATAAAAAGCATGAAATACATGCCCAGGTTGGCTAATAGTTCAAAAGAGGCGGAATCAGTTAAGCTTTTAAAGGGATTATAAATAGCAGTTACAGCACCCAATACAAGAGCGGCAAATATCCAGGGCACCCTAATCTTCTCAATAGCTTTGCCCAAAATAAAAGTCAAAATAAAAATTCCACTTAGAAATAGATAAATGTTCATATTATTTATTATTATCTTTTGTAGTATTTTACCAGATTGAGCCCTAAAAACCAAACTTAATTAAATGTCTTCTTTTGCATTTTTCCATAGATTTTCAAAAATCATTTTCTGCATCTGATAAATATTTTTGTCTTCAATAATTACTGCTATTTGATTTTCTTCGGTAATGGTTTGATAGGAGATTTTATTGTTATAAATTTGGATAGCAGTATAAAAATTATATTCTTTTTCATCTATGAAGCGAACCTCGGTTAATTCTGTTTTACTCTCGGGGTATATTTTTTTTGCTGAAAAGGGGACTAATAATCTTTTTTTTATTCCCTTCTTTTTTCTTCTTTTAACATATTCCTGATTAATCTCTTTAAGATCTTTGTTTTTTCTGATTGTTTTAGAGTCTGTAATAGTACAAATCTCTTCTTCTGCTCTGAGAGTGTCATTGAGACTATATTCTATGCCCTCTATGCCTTCATAGAATTTTACTCCTGGTTTGTTGTTTACTAAATTATAGCTTGAAATTAAATCAGGCAAATAGTTTTTAAATAATTCTCGATCTTTTTTTATTTGATTTTCCTTTTCTCTAATTATCTTTTCAAGATTAGAGGGGTGATTGGCACGAAATACACTTACTTGATTTGGTTTGTCATCTTTTTCAACCACGGCAAAGTTTATTAATTCATCTAGGTCTTTATAAACAATGGCGCGTGAGCGTTTTATTTTTTTAGCAATTTCAGAGGCCTTAGCTTCTCTGTGCTCATAGAGATATTCTAAAATGGCGGCTTGAGTAGGGGAAAGATTGGCTTTTTGAAAGATATTTTTTAACATATTTTTTAATTTTTTTATAAATTTTATATTTTTAAAAAATGCTTTATTAGTTTACATTATAGCATATTTAAATTATTTGTCAACAAGTAAATTTGACAAAATTAATCAATAAAATAGTGATAAAAAGCCTTTTCTGTAAAGATAATAACGATAATTTAATTAAAATGTATCATAATACCCTTGACAAATATTAAGATTAATGTTACTATGTTTAATAATTATGATGAGAGTAAAAAAAGAGAAGAGAGAGGCAAGCATAATTTAAGACCTTTTAAATAAAAATCATATCTTAATTGTCTTTAAAAAAAGAAGACAAAAGAGATTGATAAATGGCATTGGAAATAGAGGGTATGCCAAAGTCTTGGAAGAGAAGAGATTTGCCCGTAATGTTATGCAATAGCGTTGCAAGCGGGGAGAGAGATAGTCTAAGATACGGCAAACAACTTTATTTCTCCTTTAGTCAGCCATGGCTAAAGTAGAAAGTGGTCCCTTAACATAACGAAAGTTGTGTTAAGGAGCAGGCTTTCTAAAAAGTAATTAAAAAAGAGAAGAGCCTAAAGAGTACATTAAATTTTAATCCGCCCTAGGTGGATAGAGAAGAGAGAGGCGTAAAATAATAAATATTTTTGCGTTTATAAATATGTCAGCAAGTTTTTTCAAGATCGATTAATCTAGAAAACTCTCTCTTCTCTTATAATCGGTTGAGACTTGCTGGCATTTTTTTGGAACAAGTTCTTTGACAATTTAATAGAGAAAATTTTACTTCGCTATTTTTGGATGTTAGAAATAATTTTCAGAAATGGCGGAGTAAAATAAAAAAAAACAATAAAAAAGGAGAGAAGAATGAAAATCACAATTAATTGGGAAGATGGAAACATAAAAAAAGTTAATATAAGGGGTAATTATAGCCATCATTGCCCCTTTGATCTTTCCGAGATCAAATCCTTTTGGGGCAGAGGTGTCCCAAGAGGTGGAGATGGGAAAAGAGTAAGATGTGTCGGCATCTTACTTAAAAACGGTGAAATCCCAAGAGGGTGGCATTATATACATAAGCGATTCGATGGTTGGATGCTTGAGTATGATGCTAAATAGTAGGTTAATCCTCAAGGCGAAAACCGGACTGCCTAAAAAATCCGGTTAACAAAAAGCCTCTTGGAAGGAGGTGATTTTTTGAAAAAAATCATCGTTAGGTTTATTCTCCGGCACTGGTTCCTTATTGGAATCATTTGCTGGATAGGATTCACCTATCTGGTGGGTCTGGCTAGTCCCGAAATGGCTAGTCAGATGAGAAGAAACTCCTTAAAAGGGGTTTTATGGATTCTTTCTGAATCTATAAGTCTGCTAAATGGTTTTTTATAGCAGACTTCTCTAGTCGGATTCCCGCCATAGCCGACGATAAACAAACGGGAAAAATCTTTCTGTTTCAATAGCGGACAAAATCAGAAAGTTGTCTGAAAATCCACAGACATAAAAGCACGGGTAAAAGTTTTTGTATCACGGGCAGGTTTCTTTTAAAAAACCACACACGTGAGCCACGCGGAAGCAGATCCGCAAAACCACAAAAAAGAGAAGCTCTGTTTGACCACAAGCATCTTCTCTTCTTTCTCCACTTCTGGATTTGAGAAAATCGAGGGGTGAGGTTGAGAAAATGTTTTTTGAAAATTAAAACCGCAAAGGCCCTCTCTGGTAATTAAGTCAGAGGTGTCTTGTTGTGAAGCAAGATGAAACAAAGAGTGGAGCGATACTGGCGGAGAATATTTTTGTTCAGGGAGACTTGGACGAAGGAGGAAATATGTTTTTTAAGAAATTTAATAATTTTACAGCAGGGCTTGAAGAGCTCTGTAAAGTGTCCTCAAGCGCTGTCCAAGCGTTGGAGGGAGAGGCCGCAAGAAATGCGGTTAACAACAATCCCTTGTCTTCCAGAAATGGAGGATGGGGGGAAGAAATATTGGTCGCCATGAAGTTGGCGGCCAATGTGGTTGCTGATCGACCAACCGGCAATGGTGTCGGTTGGGGACATGCCACCATTAACTTATCCCCTGAGGGGATAAGTTATCAGACCCGAGGAGGGCTTGGGTTTGGCTGGAGTCTTGACTCCAGCGATTATCGAGATGAGACCCTCCTCCCTATTCAGGAGGGGAACCGCTGGAAGTTTTTTGTACAGCATCCGGCGGGCCAGGCGCCGGAAAATTCCAGTCTCAGGGAATCGGCTCTGAGGCAGGGATGGCGGGGGGACGAAGACGAGCTCCCATCGCCAGAACCGCCAGGCGGCTTGCTGGCGGAAAAATTGAAGGTGGCGATGGCAGCCACCCAAGGTGAAAATCGGACTGCCTAGATAAAATCCGATTAACCACAAAAGGAGTTCTACCACGAACTCCTTTTTTTATTGTTTAAAAATTGGTATAATAAAAATATAAGCAGATAAAATTATGTTTAGAGAAGATAAATTTTTACCAAATTCAAATTCAGATATAAATTCTTTGGCACAGAAAGAGGCTGGTTTTGAGCAAGAAGATAAAAATGAAAGTGAAAAAATATCAAATGAGATAGTAGAATTTGTTATTGATAATTATCTAGATGAAGAAGGAAATTTTGATTGTTGGGAGAGTTTTGGAGAGAAAAAGATTGAAGACGGAGAAGATTTGATGACAACGACTGAAAAAATTCTCAATGAAGAAAAGGTTGTCTTTGATGATTTTGAATATAATCCTTTTGAGACTTTTATGTTTCAGGAAAAAACATTTCAAAAAATATTTAATCAATACAAGGAAGAGCAGAATTTACTGAGAAAAATAAAAATAATTAAATTATTTAGTGATTTGTCACTTGAATTTGCAAGAAATACACAAGGCGAAAGTGATAGCTATAAATTTTTCAAGAAATTTAAAGAAATAATAAACAATCCTCAAGAAAGTTATCTTATTAGGACTTATGCTAAAATAAGTTATTTTGAAAACCTTAATTATTATTCAATTGACAATAGCGTTGATGATGAAGAGTTTGAAGAAAGTTTGAATATTTCCGATATGCATGATGATAGGTTTGATGATATTAATTTTTCTTTTGGCAAAGAAGCGGTTAAAAAATTTATTAATAATCGCGAAGGAAAACATAGCTATGGCGATATTAATTTATTTAATCCACTTCCGTATTCAAAAGAGGAAAGAGCATTGAGCACGGAATATGATTCAAGATTTCCAGACAAGAAAATTGATTATGAGTATTTTGTCAGAGAATTGGCACCCGGAATGGCTGGGGCCTATACGGACAACGGTGAATTAATCGGTTGGCAAGAATATAACAAGGAAAGCTTTAATAAAGAGGATAATAAATTAAATCTTGAAAATCCTGCAAAAATTTTAGAAAATCTTGAAATAAGTAATAAGGATGAAATTATTTTTTTCAAAATGATGTCTAATTTGAAATTTTGTAAGCAAATAAAAGAGGACTTCGGAGCCGATATTAATAATTTTAATTTGCGTGTCCAATTTCAGTTTTTAAATTTTATTAAAAAAGCAAATATTGAAAAGACAGAAAGGGTGATGAATTTTTTTGATGGAGTAGAAAGCAGTCTAGAAAAAAACAATCGTATCGAATCTTTTCTTTCTCTTGAATTCGATCAAGGCAATGGTGAAAAGATTTTGGATATTGGAGAGAAGATGGAGAAAGAAGATGCTCAGAAAGTTTTTGCTAAGATTGCCGAGCTAGGAGATTTGGCGCAGGAGAAAGATGAGGAGTTGGCGAAAACTATTTTCAAAGACGATAAAAAAGAAATTTCCTCTAGTGTCAGGGTGGAACTTCTTCGTAAAGCTCATAACATCATTTCTCAATTTAGTGATGAATTGGGAGATGGCAAAGAGACTGATCAGGAAAAAATTATTAAGCTTTTGGGTGATTTAGAAAATAGCCGGATTGAAATTGATCTGGTCGCTTCACTTTTAATTGCAGGTAAAAAAGAGGGAGAAGTTCAAAACTTGGAAAATATTAGAGGTGTTGAAATTCAGGAAGTTGATGCGAAAGAATTATTTGAGAATAAAGAGATGGAAAAGAAATTAACTAATATGTATCGCGCTAATAATTCCCACAAATCCAAAGAAGATTTAGAAAGATTGATGCGTGATTTTGAAGAACATAAAAAGTATGACCCTAGATTTCATTTAGTTTATTTTAATAAAGATGAAAATAAAACTGATGAAAATTCTTTAGAAGATTTGGTTGGATTTATGCGTTCTTCAAGGCTTAATGGACAAAAGGAATTGCCAGAAGGTGAAAGATATTTAGGGGCAACGAATATTAACTCTTTGCTTCGAAAGTTTTATTTTGGAGAGAATTTTTTGCGAGAAGTTGTTGAAAAAGAATTAGATGGTGGAGCTGAAAAAATTATAGCTCATGTGCCTGAAAATGGACCAACCCATAAAGTAGGAAAAACCCTTGGTTTTGAAAAAGTAGCAGAAGAAGGGGAATATAGGGATGACGAAGGAAAAGTTTTGGCAAAAAGAATAAAAGTTGAGTTAAAAAAGTAAGTATTTAAGTATTTTTTAAAAGTAAACAGCTTAAGATTAGGCTGTTTTTTATTGGTCTAATTAAGTAAAAATAATTGACTTATTTGTATATTCATGTTATATTTATTTAAAATTTAATTTGGTAATTTAATGATTTATTTTATCAAATTAATATAGATGTTTGAAAATTAAGAAAAGAAATGATCAACTAACCGTAAAATATTTAAAAAGGAGAGGTAAATGAAGAAAAAGAGTGTAGAAAAATGTTTACGATGCCATGGGCCATTGTCAAATTATAATACAAGGAAGTTTTGTAATGCCTGCCAAGGTAATCTGGAGGCTAGATTTCCTGTGTATGTCACTTTTCAAGAAGACGATGATATCACTTTGGATTGGTGGACTAGTCCAGAAGAATTCAAAAGGATGATAAAAGATGGTAAAAAAAGAATTGTCGTCATGGTTGATGTCCGTACGTTTAGCGACCTTCTGGAAACCCATGATCTCCTTCAAAAAAGAGATGAGGAGACAGAAGGAGTATTTACTGGTCCTGGCATTATGTCCGTGGTTGTTCCGCGGATTGTTCAAGAGGCCTTTAAAAGGCTTTAACAAAAAATTTTAACTAAAACATATAGGACGGCGAAATCTTGATAAAAGATTAGCTGTCCTTTTTTATTTTTTAAAATTGATAATCATTTCACTTGTGTTATAATTTACAGTATTAAATTATAACATCTAAAAAATATGAAAAAACTTATTAAATTTTTTGATACTTCAATTGTAGTTTTAATTTCCTCAATCTTTTTTCTAACTCCCTTGTTTTTTTTGGGTATAACTAGCAAGGGGCTTGGTTTTGAAAAAATTGTTTTATTTGAAGTTTTACTTTCCCTTTCTCTCTTAGCTTTTTTTGTTAAGAGTTTTATTGAGAAAAAATTAGTTTTAAGAAAAACATTTCTAGATTGGTTTTGGTTGATTTTATTTATTATTTATTTTTTATCAACTTTTCTTTCAGTTGGGATTAAAGATAGTCTAATAGGCTCATCTGGAAATATATCTCAAGGGTTTATATTTTTAATTTCAATGATTATTTTTTATTATCTCTTGGTAAATACTATAAACTTGGAAAGGTTTAAGTTTTGGTTCATATCTCTTGTGTCTTCTGTTCTCCTCGTAATTTTTTATTCCTTTGTTCAGCTTTTAAATATTTTATTTTTCTCATTTACTTTTTTAGGAAAAATTCCTTTTAACCCGATTGGTTCAACGTTAAATTTGATAATATTTTTAATCACATTTTTTCCCCTCCTTATTATAGGTGCTCTTAAAGTTGAGAAAATATTTCAAAAGCAAGAAGAAAAAAAACAACTATTAATTAAAACATTTTTAATTTTGGGAATCGTGTTTAGTCTAGCCTTATTGTTTTTCTTAAGAATTTATATTAGTTTAGGAGTTTGGCTTATTGCTCTTTTTGTAATTTATGTAATTTTATTTTTGTTTTTAAGAAAAGAAAAAAAGACCAAGCTTAAAAATCTAACTATTCCGCTCGTATCTTTAGCGGCTATTATTATTTTTATATTATTACCTAGTTTTGAAGTTTTTAATCCCAAGCTTCCTATTGAGAGTAGCTTGTCTCCCAATATCTCTTGGAATATATCTAGATTGTCGTTAAAAGACAATTTGCTTTTAGGGACAGGGCCTTCTACTTTTTATTATGCCTTTTCTCGTTTTAGAGGAGTTGAGTTTAATGATTTTAATTCAGGAGATATTTGGATGGAAAGAGCTACTGGGGTTATATTTAACTGGTTGTCAGATATTGGAACTTTAGGGGTTTTAAGTTTTTTAGCTATTATATTTTTAATTTTGTATAATTTATCTAGTTTAGTTAGAAAAAATATCAAAAAAGATAATATGACCGAAGTTCTGGCGCTATCTTTGTCTTTTTTTAGTATTTTTCTATTAAGTATTTTTTTACCTATTAGTAATTCCATTTATTTTATATTTTTTCTATTGATGGTTTTATCTGCTTCTTCGTTTGTGCCCTTTCTGTCTCTTAAAGATTTAAAAGAAAAATCAATAACAGTTAACTCTACCCCACTCATATACCTTTTTTCTTTAATGTTTTTATTTATCTCGCTGGTTTTTTTTATTGGAAGTGTAGGGATGTTTAGAGCTGATGTCTATGCTCAGAGATCAATGGCATCTGACAATTTGGATGATGAGATTAAAAATATGGAAAAAGCAGTTGACTGCTTTTTCTACGAAGACAAATATTATTATGATTTAGCCAATTATTATTCTTCTAAATCTATCAAGGAGGCATCAGAAAATAAATCAGATTTAGTTTGGGAAAGTTTAGAAAAGGCTACAGATTTTAGCAGTAGAGCCATAACTTTATCTCCTAATAGGGCTTCTAATGTAAAACAAATAGCAGGTCTTTATGAGAACGCTTATTTATATTCAGGAAATTTCTTTAATGACATAGAAAGGTATTATGAAAAATATTTATTTTTAGAGCCAAATAATTTTCAACCTTATTTTAAATTAGCATTAGTAAATTTGGCTAAAGCAGATTTAGTAAACAATGAGGTAGAAAGAAATAAATATATTGACAAGGCTATTGATAACTATGATAGAGTTAAAGCAAGAAAAAATAATTGGAGTCTACCTTATTATGGAAAAGCAATGGCTTTAGAGAAAAAAGGTGATTTATCAGGAGCTATTAAAGAGATGAGCAATGCTCTAAATATGGAAGAAAATAATATTGATTATTTGTCAGAACTTGGACGTTTATATTTTGATAAGGGTGTTTTGGAAAATAAAGATGATATAAAAGAGGATAAATTTGATATAAACTCAGAAGAGGGAGAAGAGGGAGAGATTAGTGATGATTTAAAACATTATAATTTGTCAGAGAAAATTCAATGGAATGATGATTTTGAAAAGGCAGAAGAATTTTTTAATGAGTCTTTAGAATTAAACTCAGAATATCAGAATTCTTTGTATCATTTAACTTTATTATATCTTAAGACAAATAAAATTGTAAAAGCTAGAGAAAGTCATAATAAATTAATTAATGGCGTAGATGATGAGGCAATTAAAAATTATATTGTCACTGAATTAGGAGAATATTTTGAATAGAATTTTATGATAATATTTTTATATGGGGACGACACTTTTAGAGCTCATCAAAAAATAAAAGAGTTGAAAAAATCGTTTTCTGAAAAATTAAAAACTGGCGAGGATAGTATTAGTTCTCTTAATGCTACGGATGTCGATATAAACAAGATTAAGGAAGAAATTAATTCCTCTTCTCTTTTTAGTTCTGGTCATAAAAGGATGATTGTAATTGAAGATAGTTTCTTAAGCGCTGACTTGGATGAAATTTCTAAATATTTTAGTGAAAACAAAGAAAGTTGTAGAGAGAATACTATGATTTTTTGGGACAAAAAGATAAAAACAAAAAAAGGAAGAGATAAAAAGATTGTTATGGTTGATTCTTCAGGAAGGGAAGTTGCTTTGACTAAAAAGAGAGAAAAATGGTTTAAATACTTAAAAGAGCAGGATTATTCTCAAGAATTTACATCTTTTTCTAATTTGGAAGTGTCCAAGTGGGTAAAAGAAAAGTTTAGGGATCAAGGATTAATTATCAACAATGATGCCCTGCAACTTTTGATAAGTATTACTGGAAACAACCTTTGGCAACTTGATAAGGAAATAAATAAGTTAATAAATTATAAGAAGGGAATAATTTTAAAAGACCCTTCTGTTAAAGAAATAGGCTTGTTAGAAGTTAAAGAGTTAGTCCATGGATTTTTTGATGAAGATATTTTTTCTTTAACCGATGCCATTAGCAATCAGAATAAAAATATAGCTATTAATCTTTTAGAAAAACAATTTAACTCTGGTGTCAATGAATATTATCTTTTAAATATGATGGTTAGGCAAATTAAAATTATGCTTCAGATAAAACAGTCTTTGGAATTAGGGGAGAGTTCTAAAAAAATGATAAGCTCCCTAAGGCTTCACCCTTTTATAATTCAAAAAGGAATTAATCAAGCTAGAAGGTTCAGTCTTGAGAGTTTAAAAAGATCATTGTCTGATTTAGCTGAAATTGATTTTTGCCTAAAAACTGGAAAAGGAGAAGCTAAAACTATGCTTGATTTATTTGTTTTAAAGGTTTAGCTTTTACTTGATTTGATTTTAATGTTTTGATCGCTTTTAGGCGATTTTTTATTGCTATTTATTTTAGTAGTTGGTATTGTTTAAAAGTTATTAATATTTGTTTATGAATTTAAAATTAATATATAGAGAATTAGAAAACGAGCCCAATTATCGTAAAAAACAAATTGAGAAAGCAATTTTTTGTGATTTAGTTGAGAATTGGTCTGAAGTTACAACCTTGCCTAAAGAATTAAGAGAGAAATTAGACAAGAAATCTCCACTAAAGATAGATGGGGAAATTTTTAAGTCTCAAAATAGTGATAGCAGTAAAGCAATAATAAGATTGGAAGATGGAAAAAAAATAGAGACTGTTTTAATGAGTCACAAAGATGGTCATAATACTGTTTGTGTTTCTTCTCAAGTTGGTTGTCCCTTGGGATGTAAATTTTGTGCGACCGGTCAAAATGGATTTGAAAGAAATTTAGTTTACTTAGAAATAATAGAACAAGTTCTTTTTTTCGCTCGTTACTTAAAGCATGAAAATGAAAAAGTGGGCAATGTAGTTTTTATGGGAATGGGCGAGCCTTTTCTAAATTATGAAAATGTTTGGAAAGCAATCAGGTTTTTAAATGATGAAGCTTATTTTAATATTGGCGCTAGGCGAATTTCAATTTCTACAATTGGAGTAACAGAAGGTATAAGAAAAATGGCCAAAGAAGATTCTGGAGTAAATTTGGCCGTTTCTCTTCATGCAACCAATGATGAATTGAGGACAGAGCTAGTTCCTTCTAATAAGAAATATAATATTTCTAGAATCCTAGAAGCAGTTGATTTTTATATAGAAAGAACAAATCGTAAAGTTATGTTTGAATATTTATTAATTAAAGATGTTAATAGTTCTATGGGAGATGCTCGCGAGCTAGCTAAATTGATGAATAAGAAATTGTATATGGTTAATTTGATTCCTTATAACCCAACTGATAAATTTAAACCGCCGACGATCGATGATATAAGAAAATTTAAAAATATATTAGAGAAAAGCAAAATAAATGTTACAGAAAGGCAAAGATTTGGTCAGGATATAAAAGGTGCTTGTGGTCAGTTAGTTTCAAATAAAAAGTAAAACCCGGATTATAAATCCGGGTTTTTTAAAGATTTTTTAGGCGCAAAAGCCTTTTTTTCTTTTTTATCAATTTTTTATTCAATAATTTGAATATTTAATTTATTAAGGTATTATTATATTATGTCGATTTATTTATTGATTTTAGCCAATCTTGTTCCATTTTTGGGCTCCTTATTTCTAGGATGGAATTTATTTTCCATAATCTTTATATTTTGGGCTGAAAATCTAGTGGTCGGTTTTTATAATATTTTTAGAATATTAAAAGCTGACAAGGATAAAGTAAGTATTGGAGTTAAAATAGGTAGCGCTATATTTTTTACTTTTCATTATGGAATGTTTACCTTGGTTCACGGAGTTTTTGTGTTTGTTCTTTTTGGAAAGACCTTGGGTGGGCTTAATAGTTTCCTTGGTATTTTAACTAGCGTAGCTTTTTTATTCATTAGTCACGGCTATTCTTATTTTTCAAATTATATTGGCAAAGAAGAGTATAAAAAAGTATCTTTTGGAGAAGTTATGATGGCCCCCTATGGTAGAATAATTGTTTTGCATTTAACAATTATATTTGGCGGATTTTTTATTATATTGTTAAGTGCTCCTCAGATTGTGGTTTCTTTATTAGTTTTGATTAAAATTTTTGTTGATATATCGGCTCACAAGAAAGAGCATTTAATTTTATCTTTGGATAAAAATGAAAAAAAATCTCTTTTAAAATCGTATAAAACAATATGGAAAAAACCCCTGAAAAAATGAGCAAGCATAGTGATGCAGACTTGGTTCGTTTGAGTTTGGAAAATGAGGATAATTTTTTATATCTAATGAAAAGATATGAAAAAAAGCTTATCGGCTATATTATGAAAATTTCTAATTTTAATATAGACGAGGCAGAAGACGTCCTGCAAGAGGTTTTTATCAAAGTTTATAAAAATTTACATGGCTTTGATGAGAGCTTGAGTTTTTCAGCTTGGATTTATAGAATAACTAGAAACGAGACTATTACTCATTTTAGAAAGAATAAAGTTTATTATAATAATTTAACTCAGGAAGAAAATGAGTTTTTTTTGAATGGTTTAGTTTCAGATTCAGACGTTGAGGAAAGAATAGACAGGGATTATTTGAAAAATAATATTAATAAAAT
>CAZJRJ010000011.1:0-14998 GCA_964548635.1 uncultured Gammaproteobacteria bacterium
TTCCTGTTCAAGCGGCTCTATATGTATGTCACTAGCCTTTCCCTCTACTGCATGTCTAATAATAACCGAAACTATCTTTGCAACTGGAGCCGCATCAACATCATCCCCTCCTCCCTGAACACTTTGAAGCTCATCGTCATCAGCCAAGGACATTCCCTTTAAATCACCGTCAGACTCCTCTTCATCAACATCAAGCGCTGAAGAAACCTCGTCTTTTAAACTACGATATTGCTTAAAAAAATGATTAAAACTCTCTTCTGATATTAAATAATATTCTGGGCTTACCTTTTTGCTTTGTGATAAAAAATTAACCGCTTCCACGGCTTTTGAATTATAAGGATCCACCATCCCAACCTTGATAATATTATCCTCCTGTTCAAAACAAATAATATTATAATTTTCAGCTACTTTAGGAGGAATAATTTCCAATATTTCATTGTCTACTTTTTTATCTATTAAGCTCTCATAGGGCATTCCTGCAACCTTAGCCCTATATTCTACCATTTTTTCTGAGTTCAAAACTTCTTTGCCTTCAAGTATATTTTTAATATCGCCCCCCTTATCAACCATTTCTACGACTTCTCTAGCCTCATCCAGCGAAATAATATTATCCCTTACAAGCAAATCCAAAAGCTTTTTATCATTGGTCTTCATAAAATTTAGAAGTTATTATTTTTCAAGCGGTTTAAAAGGATTTCTATTGCCTTTGGAAAAATCTTTTTTTTCAAATGAATTTTCTTTTAAATTTTTAAATTTTTCTTTTTCAATTTTATCTATTTTTAATTCTGTATAATTATCACTACCTTTAGTTTGAGGCGAAGAGTTTGTAAAATTTTTAATCGCCGTTCCTAACCCCTCGGATCTTATAGATATTATAAAAAACAAAACAAAACACAATAAAAAAACAACCAAAACTGAGTAAAAAATTATTTCTTTTTTATTTTTTCCATCCATATTTTTATTTCAAATAATAAGTATCAAAAGATATAGTAGTCACCTGCGAGGAAGGCGAAAAATTTAAATTGGTTATATTAATTAATTTGATATTATCCTCCAGATTATACAATAAATTTTTTAGGGAATAATAATTTGTACCAACAACAGACAAAGTGGCAGAAAATTTATTTACATCTGAGGGGATCTCCACAAAAGTGTCACTAGAAGACTGACCTTTCTTGCTTTTTTCTTCACCAAACGCACCCCTACCATTCCCTGAAACTATACTAATATTCTTTAAAATTAAATTATTACTTTTAATCAGATAGTTCAACTCTGAGAATAGTTTCTCTTGATTGTAGACTTCTGGTAATATTTTATCTATTTTACCAAGACCTTCTTGAGGTAGGGCATTATAAGAATCTATATAATCTTTTAATTTATTGTAACTTCTTTGTTTGCTTAGAAAAACCTCTCTTTGCTGCTCCTGATTATTTTTTATAGTATTTCTTACCTCTTCATACTTAGGAAACAATAAAAAATAATAACCACAAACAAAAACTATTAAAATAAGTAAAAAAACAAACCATTTAAAATATTTTATTAAAAAATTATTTAATCTTTTTAAAAACGCTTTCTTTTCTTTATCTTTTTTAAGATCTCTGCTAGGCATAATTATTGATAATTAGTAAAAATATTAGGTGATTTGAGTTTTAAATTAATTTGAAAAGTAGCCAAATCTCCTGTTTCAGAAGCCTGTAGGGTCACACTTTCAACCCAGGCATCTTCGACATATTCACTTTCTAGAAAAGAGTCAACTTGAGCTTCAACCGCCTCCATGTCCTTGGCCTGAGCACTTAAACTATATTCTCCGCTCAAATCTCCTGAAAAACCTTGAAAATAAACCACAGGAAGAGTTTTATCTTCTAAAAATTCAAAAAAATTGCTCCAGTATATATGACTGTCTATCAATTCATCAGCACTATTTAATTTTTTCTCAAAAGGAATTATTTCCTGATCAATCTTTTTCTTGGCCTCTGATATTTTTTTATTAATCTCCTGAAAATCCTGTTCTTTTGCTAATTCGGTAGAAGAAGTATTAAACTCACGATCTCCCCACCATAAAACCCCCCAATAAGCCCCAAAAACTAAAGCAATTGCAAAAAATAAGGAAATTATTAAAGTTAGAACACTTTTGCGCCAATTAAAAAAATTAACGAGCTCATTTCCTATCAAATTCATCTTTAAAACCCCAATTCCTTTATCCTTTTTATTATCCTTCTTTTTCTTCTCCCCTTCCTTGCTTTTTTCCTCCTCCTCTCTTTCTAAATTTTCTTTCCCATCCTGCCATTTCTCCTCTTCCTTATTTTTTTTTTCCTTCTTTTCCTCTGATTTCTCTGGCTTTTTATTTTTTAAAAAATCTATCATATAAATATGTTATTTTATTCCCCTCATCGCAGATCCAATGGCCACAGCCAATCTAGGACCAACCTCATACAAACTATCCTTTAATTCTTCGGGATAGGATACGTTGTACCAAGGATCTCCAATAACAACGTTTTTATTTAATTTATCAGCAATATGATCAGTTAATTTTGGCAAAAAGGAAGAACCTCCTGTTAATACGACGCTTTCGACCGTTTCTTGATTATTATTTTCAAAAAGTTTAGTCATATATTCGATTTCATTAGTAATTGGTTTTATAGTATTTAATATAACTTCTGGCAAAACATCTTTTTTACCCTCCGAAGAATTAAGAGAACTAATACCTAGATCATATTTAAATTGTTCCGCCCTCTCCAAGCCAATATTTAAACTTTCGCTAATAGCCTTAGTTATGGATAATCCTCCTAAATTTATACTCCTATTTAGAACCGGAATTTTATTTTTTATTATAGAAATGTCTGTGTTAGCAGTCCCTATTTCCACTATCATAACAACCGAGCCCTTATCAATGGATAATGATCTAATTAAGGAAAAAATTTCGGTTTCTAAACTTAATAAATTTATTTGAGAGGCTTTAAATACATTTATATACTTTTCTATCATATTTTTAGGAGAGCCAGTCAAAAAAATCTTAATATTATCTTTCTCCTCTTCTATAATTTGCCAATCAAGCGTCATGTCATCTAAGGAGGTGGGGATAACTTTTTTTGCTTCCCACTCCACAGCTGAATCTAAATCATTTTTATCAACATTGGATAAATTAATTACTGAAGAAAAAACAGCTGAAGTAGGTAGAGTGGCAACAGCACTACGGCTTTTAAAATTTGTTTCCTTGTACATATTGTCTATCAAGGTAGATAAATATTTAATATTATCTCCTTGACCCATTGTCCTCTCGGATAATTTTTTATCTTCACTAAAAGCATAATTAACTAATTCCATAGTTTTTCCCTTTTTCTTAAGCTCAACCATTTTAATTGAAGAGTTTCCTATATCTACTCCTAGGTAAGTTTTATCTGACGAAAATAATCCCATATTTTTATTTTAAAGCTTTAGTATTAATTTGATTAAAAATTATAAATAATATAAAATATAGTTAAGTTAATATTTTTATTAATTATAACACAAATTAAAGTTGTTAACAATTATAACAAAAAAATAATCTTATAATAATTATAACAAAAATTTAAAAATAATACCAATAATTTAAAATCTATGAATCTTCCTAATTTTTTATTCAAGTATAAAAAAGTTTTCTTAATAATCGGCTTCATTTTAGTTGTTATTGTTCTTGCTTGGTTAATATTTTTTCTATTCTTTTATTCTCCTAGTGAAAAACCTGGGGGGGAAACACCCATTTCTACATCAACAGGACCGGGACAATTTCCTGATGCCGGAGAAGGTAGTGGCAATGTCGGCACTACTACAGGGCCAGGCCGAATACCAGTAGGAGGTGAGAAGGAAGATGTTGACGAAATCGCTCAGGGTGGAAAAACTAAAACAACACAATTAAACGAAGATCTTAGTTTAAGTCCCACTTTGAGTAAAGACGGAAATCATCTTCAGTATTATAATAAAACAGATGGAAAGTTCTATAGAATAAACGAAAATGGAGAAGCAGAAATTTTATCAGATCGTGTCTTCCATGCCGTAGAAAATATAAGCTGGTCACCTACAAAAAATAAGGCCATACTTGAATATCCCGACGGATCAAATATTATTTATGATTTTGATAGTGAAAGACAAATTACACTTCCTAAACATTGGCAGGACTTTGGTTTTTCTCCTGATGGCAATGATATAATTACAGAAAGTATAGGACTTGATCCTGATAATCGCTGGCTAGCAATCGCTGATAGTGAAGGGGGAAATATTCGTACTATTGAAAAAGTGGGCCTTTATGATGACACTGTTTATCCTGACTGGTCCCCTAACCAACAAATTATAGCTATGTACACTAAAGGGGTTGATTTTAACAGACAAGAAGTTTTCTTTATAGGACTAAATAACGAAAACTTTAAATCTACGATAATAGAAGGCCGTGATTTCAGGCCCAAATGGTCAGAAGAGGGCGACACCCTTCTTTACAGCGTCTATTCCTCTGACAATAATCTAAATCCAAAATTATGGACTGTTAATGCCTCAGGAAATGCTATTGGAACTGGGAGAAAAAGTCTTGATGTAAACACTTGGTCAGATAAATGCTCTTTTATTAATAATGAAGAAATCTACTGCGGGGTGCCAATTTCACTAGAAGAAGGTTCTGGTCTTTTTCCAGAAATGGCTGCAAGAACTAGCGATGAACTCTACAAGATAAATGTCAAAACCGGTCAAAAACAATTAATTGCCACACCTGATAAAGCCGTTAATGTTTCTGACATAAATATAACTGAAGACGGATCAACTCTTTATTTCAACGACGAACTAACTCAAACAATACACAAAATACAGTTAAAATAAATGAACATTAAAGAGGTCATCAAAAACCTCTGGGACCTAATTTTTCCGATTGAGTGCATTTTTTGTGATGATGATGGGGAATGGATATGCGCCTCTTGCTTTAATAAACTTAAATTTAAAAATTTCCAAACCTGCCCTAAGTGTGGGAGAATAAATACAAATAACAAAACATGCCCTCATTGTTCTTCTTTTTTTTATTTTGACAAACTAACTGTGGTTGGAGATTATAATGATGAAAAAATAAAAAAGGCAATAAAATTACTAAAATATAAATTTATAAAAGATCTATCAGAGAAATTGAGTGACTATGTTACTCTTTTTTTATCAGAAAAAAACGAAAAAGATGCTAAAAAAATATATGACCAGAATACAATTTTAATCCCAATTCCTATTCACAAAAAAAGGGAAAGATGGCGCGGGTTTAATCAATCCAAGCTAATAGGAGAAAAATTAGCCGATAATTTAGGCGTGTCTTTTGAAAATAAATTAAAAAGGATCAAATATAAAAAACCCCAAACTAAACTGAAGCGGGAAGAGAGAATAAAAAATATAGAAAATTGTTTTAGGTGGGAAGGAGGCTCTCTTGAAAATAAAAAAATTATACTTCTTGATGATGTTATAACTACTGGGGCTACTCTCAATGAAGCGGCTCGTATGTTAAAGGAAAGCGGAGCTAGAAAAATAGAGGCTTTAGTGGTAGCGAGTGAATAGTTAAAATTTTGATTATTACTGTTTTAAAAAAATAATCCAAACGAGTTGGATTATTTTTAGTTAGATTAATCATAAATCTTAGACTTTATGAATTTTAATCTTATCTTCGTCAATTGTAATATAAGTACAGGGAGTATCTGTCCAACATCCACTATTATAATACTTTATTCCATGTTTTGTTTTTTTTGTAGCTTTGTGTGTATGACCGCAAAAAACATAATTTACTCCCTTAAGTTTTCCATACAAAACAGCAGAATGAAAAACTTTTTCAGACATTTTAAGCCATCCCCTACTCTTTCTTTTTACAAAACGACTCATGCGCTTATCTTTAAAATCAACTTTTTGAAGAAATTTATATAAAACGGTTGCTATGTAACTCATCACAAAATTATTAACCAAAAATCTATCAAATTGATGTCCGTGAATTGCTAAATATTTTTCATTTTTATATTGCCACCTGTAAACCTTCTTAATTTCTGCACCAACCAAAGCGCCAACAATTTGAGAAAGACCCTTGTCATGATTTCCTTCAACCCAACGAACTTTTTTAGTTCTAGAAAACTTTCCAATATATTTAAGTAATTCCCAGCCGTCCCGAGAAAGATTATCAAAATTTAAACTTTCAAAAACATCCCCAAGTAAAATTAATTTTCTAAAAGAATATCTTTCCAAGGTCTCTAAAAGCTTCCTTGGTTGAGACACCGAAGAGCCCAAATGAATATCAGAGACTATTATTGTATGCGTCTTCTCTTTTTTCATTATTAATAAATACGATTCAAAAAGATTTTTTATCCAAACATTTTGCTTTCCAAGTTTCTTTTTGTATTTTTATTTTAAAAATATATATTTATAATTATATATTAAATACCCATCTTTTCAAAATGGAAATACACAATGTTTCAACATTGTCATCATAAAAATAGAGAAATAACTAGCTTTTTACAAACTAAAAACAGAGCTTAAATGAGCTCTGTTTCTAAGCACTTTATGTTGGCGGACTACCTCGTGCTGGAACCGTATTCCGTCAAGCCCTGCAAGGTTATTCTAAGATATTTTATTTATAAATTAAGAAGGTCTTCGTGCGCCTTATATTTTCTAAAAAGTGACAAAAGTAACATATAAAGCCCTTGTTAAGTTACACTTAATTGTAACTTAATTTATCTTTAACAAAATTTAATAGATTCTCTAATAAATTAATTATTTTTTAATTTCTTTGATACCCCAAACCCGCTTCCTCTAATCCTGATTACATATGTTTAGCTTGTTTGGATTCCAATATGAAAGCGAAACTATTAATTTTCAATATTTTACTCACTTCTTAGGGCATCGACCGGGTCAAGCCTACTGGCTTTAAGAGCTGGATAAAAACCAAAAATTATTCCCACTAAGGCGGAAAAGGTAAAACCAAGTATGGGTCCGGTAGCAGTGGGGGTAATTAACAGTCCTCCAAACTTACTTATTAATGGAATAACGGATTGTCCCAAAATAACACCGATCAAACCGCCGAAGGCCGAAAGAAAAATTGATTCAAAAAGGAATTGTTTTAAAATATCACCTTGTTTCGCTCCGATCGCTTTAGCTATTCCTATCTCTTTTGTTCTTTCGGCAACAGTTACAAACATAACGTTCATAATCCCAATCCCTGAAACGATTAAAACGATAGCAGCTACTAATGTTAAAACAGTTGTCATTAAAGATGCTGACTCCTGAGCAGCGCCGACCATAGATCCGGCATCCATTATCATAAAATCATCTTTTTGGCTATCCTTAAGTCCATGCTCCTCTCTAAGTATTTCAGTAACCTCTTCTGTAGCTATAACTACATTGTCAACTTCATTGGCCTCGAGAGTAAACATAATTTTCCCTCCTTCACTACCTAAAATACTTGATTGAGCCACTTGATAAGGCATGTACACTGCTTCATCTTTACTGGCACGACCTAAAGTACCACCGTTTTCCTCAAAATAACCGATCACTTCTAATTTTTTACCACTTATTGTGACCTTAGTCCCTAAAATTTCTTCTCCTTCAGTATATAAACTTTCCACAACATCATTGCCTAAAATAACCAACTTATCCTTATCATTAATTTCTTCTTCAGTAAACAAACGTCCAACTGCTAATTCCAAATTAGAAATTGAAAAAAAATCTAAATCAGTACCAATAATCATATAAGATTCCTCACTAGAGTTATAACTAACACTAGAATAACCTTGAATTGCTCCGGTGGCAATTCCGATATAATTAGCCTCTTTTCTAATTATTTGAACATCTTCTATGTCTAATTTTGAACTAGACTTTGCACCATCAGATTTAACTCCCATTTGTTGCATAACTATAATCGACTTAGCAGACAATCCAGAAAATTGATCATCAACCGCTGATTCAGCTCCTTTCCCAATAGCAAACACGGCTATCACGGTACTAACACCAATTATGATACCCAACATTGATAACAAACTTCTTGTTTTGTTGGCCAAAAGTGATTCAAAAGCCATTTTTGTTATTTCCCAATACATACTAATAATTTGATGTTAATTTATAATTTTTATCTATAACCTTCCCATCCTTTAAAAAAATAATGCGATCAGCATATTTGGCCACTTCAGAAGTATGAGTTACCATTACAACAGTTTTGCCCTGTTCTTTAAATTTAATAAAAATATTCATAATCTCGATCCCTGATTTAGAATCTAGAGCTCCGGTTGGTTCATCAGCTAAAATAATTTCTGGATTATTAATTAAAGCTCTGGCAATTGCAACGCGCTGTTGTTGTCCACCAGATAATTCTGTAGGTTTATGATTAACTCTATCACCAAGCCCGACACTGTCCAATAATTCCCTAGCCTTGTTCTCTCTTTCCTGTTTTGACTCTCCGGCATATAAAGCCGGCAATGAAACATTTTTTAAAGCAGTTGATCTATTTAATAAATTAAATTGTTGGAAAATAAACCCCATTTTCTTATTTCTAATATAAGCTAAAGTAAAATCATCCTGAACTTCTCCTATATTTTCCTCTTCTAAAAAATAATGTCCTTCGGAAAGTGGGTGTAAGCATCCAATAATGTTTAGGAGAGTTGTTTTACCTCCACCGGACTCACCCATTAAGACAACAAATTCCCCTTTTTTTATATCCAAATCAATACCTTTTAAAACAGGTACTTCATCCCCATTAGCCAGATAATAAGACTTATGAACATTTTCTAATTTTATTTCACTTTTCGTTTTCATCTTTCTAATAAATTATTTTATCACCAAGCAATAATCCGCTTATCACCTCCACATAATCACCATCTGTAAATCCAGTAACAACTTCTACGCGAGATCCATCATATAATTCCACGGACGGTTTACCACCTACATTTCTAACCGCATCTACAGGAATAACCAAAACATCACCTACTCCCGCAGTAATAAATTCAACATAAGCTGTCATTCCTTCTCTCACCTTATCATTCTCTCCTTTTTCAAAAACTATTCTCACTGAATAGGTAACTATACCATTATTACTGGTCTCAGAAGTCATTGATATAAAACTAATTTCACCCTCTAATTCAGTCCCGTCCAAAGCATCAAAAGCTGCGTTAGCCTTCTGACCAACACTTAATTTGTTTATGTCAGCCTCCTCAACATTAATCTCAATAAATAAAGTTTTATCATTAACTATCTCTACAACTGGAGAACTATCATCATCAAGTATTATGTCCCCTACTTTATAATTTAGGGAAACTACTTTTCCATCTATTGGTGATGTTAATATGGCTTTATCTAAATTATTTCTCGTCTTTTCCAAAGAAACAGAAGCTGATGTTAACCTAGAATTAAGAGAGGCTAATTCTGAGTTACTCAAAGATGCCAATAAATCATCATGCTTTATCTTTACTTCTTCTAAAGAAAGTTTTTTTGATTCTAGACTAATTTCTGAATCTCCCACGTTTATTTCTATATCTTCTTTTGTCTTATCTAAACTATCTAGAACATCTTGATAATTTTCCTTTAAATCAACAAAGAGATCATCATAATTATCTTGATAATCCTCTAGGCTTTTTTTAGCACTATCAATTGAAACAATATCGCTATCTAATGAATCTATTTTTGTATTTATGCTATTTCTGTTTGAATTTATAGTTGATTTAAAAGAATTAAGTTGACTTTGTGTAAAATCATTACCCGTTATAGTGTTATTAAGTAAATTTTGCACATCATATAAATGCTCCTCAGAAATACTTAAAGTATCAACTGCCCTAAAAGAAGCCTCGTCTATATCTTGCTTCTGATTAGTACTATAAATTTTTAAAACCAAAAATTCTAAATCACCATAACTTTCTTTCATTCTTGCATAACTACCAAGAGCATCAGAAAGAGAACTTACATCCTTAACGCCCAAGTAATGTTCAAATGAATCATTAATATATTTATCATCCACACCTAAAATCCCATCAGAATCATCAATGAAATTGTTTAAACTAATATTAATAGATTTAATTTCATTTAATAAATTTTGATAGGCCTCGTCTATTCCATCTTGATAATCATCTTCGTTATAATCGTAATCGTCTAATTCATCCTTAGTGTCTTTAACACTTTTTTCTGCTTCCTCAATATAATCCTGACCATCTATTTTTATTTTTTCCAAAGAACTCTCTGCTTGTATTACAGACAATTCTGCTTGTTTTATATTGTTTTCTGATTCCAAAATATCTTGAGTTGAAGCTCCGTCCATTTGTTCATTATAATCTGCTAAAACCGATTGATAACTACTGTAAGAGCTACGTAAATCAAGCTCCAAATCCTCTGTTTTAACCTTACCAATTTTATCACCCTTTTTTATTTCCTGTCCTTCTTTAACAAAAATTTCTTCAACTTCCAAATCTCCGCTAACAGAAAAAGATAGCTTCACCCCATCCTCTGCTACTACTTTACCGTCTGTGCTAACAACAATCTGTAAATCCTGTCTTTTAACTGTCCATTCCTCTTGTTTAACTGTAACATTTTTTTCCTGATTAGAACTGGCATTATAAAAGTAATAAGCACCCACTCCAATAATAACTATTATTATAAATAATATAAACTTTTTATTTTTTAAAAAACCTAAAAACCCTCCATTTTTTGCCTTCTTACTTTCTTCAACTATTGAGCTCATAATTTAAAATTTATTTTATTAATACAAAAGATGCTACCTTCCGATCGGATATATCTTTATTTAACCAAATACTAATCATTTTATCAGTTTCTACATCATTTAAATTTGCCTCTAATGCGGTCGGAGTGCCCCTTTCACCTACTTCTGTCTTTAACATCTGTATTCCCACTGGAATAATTATAGATTCTTCACCTGTGCTCATTTTTTTAATCTTTTCAATCATGTCATCGTTGTTGTCACTCGCTCCACCAGGTTTACCCATACCTGGCATACGCCCTGTTCCACCTCCGAAACTAAGACTTTTATTAGAATCCTGACTTCCTCCTTCTTTTTTATCTGATTGATCCAAATTCCCCTCAGGACGCTCAATCTTAAGAATTGTAACCTCATTACCCAAGACAGACTTAACAACGCCCACGACATCCGGATTCTCTTCTGGTTGTCCAAAATCAGGCATACCTCTCTTAGGCATCCCATTAACTTTATCTTCGTTCCCCACTTGCCCCTTGCCACAAGCTGTCAAACCTAATAAAAGAATAAAGAGTAAAAGAATAAAGAAATTTTTTCTCATAAACTATTAATTTAAAAATAATGTTTAGTTAATTGTTCTATTTATACGTAAAATAAGCCAAATTTATTTCAAAAGCAAACTCAGCTCGTTAAAATTTCACCCCCTATCTTAAAAAGTAATTTCAACAAGGCTTTAACATCTTTATTATTTATTATATTAATTCAGAAATTAAATATTTTATTTAATTAAATTATATCATTTTTAGCAAAATACTAGAACTAAGAAACAGGGCCTAAAATAAGCTCTGCTTCTTAGTTCCTCGTGCTAGCACGACGTTGCGGTGTTTCTTGGACGAAGTTCGAACTCTTTATGAACAAAATCCGCAGGATTTTGAACAATAGCGCACGCGCGGAGCGCGTGGTGACTTAAAACTTAATCTTACGCTCCGATAATGTGGTAACGTTAACCTCTGCGCGCCTCGCGCTCCTTCCAGTCGCGTACAAAACCAAAAATTTCCTTACCAATCCATTTAAAAGGCGGGGGGTGCAGGGGGGAGCCGCAAAAAAATGAAAGGAATTTTTATGGTTTTGTTTTCGTCGCTTCACTACGGAAGTCAAGGGCTTATAAATAATATTGCACAAGTGCAACATACCGCCCATACTTGCGTAGCTTGCGCCGAACGAGGCGCTTCCTCTCCGAGTCTTGTGGTAACTTAAAAAAAGCGGATTGTGCCAAACTAACGAATGGCACAAACAAATCATATTGCGCTTGCCCCACCCAATGCGCGCGCAAACGAAGCTCCCTTTAGTTAGGAGTCTCAAATTTACATGCCTCAACAAATTTGAAGCCAAGTGTGGTGAACTCAAAAATTTCTGTTGTTCGTAATGCAAATTTATACTCTCCAACAGCAATACCGTGTCCAGCAGGTGCTTGAAATAAATTAAGTCTGTAAAGATTTTCGATTATCAAATCTGCTTGTTCTGATGATAATTTTAACATTTCACATAATTTCTTTTTGACAAACTGGACATTTTTCCGCTCCTCATATGTCTTATCTTTTATCTCTTCAAAAATTTTATCAAGCAATCCAACTTCTAAAGGAGATAATTCTTTTAAGATTTCTGCATAATTTGGGCTTATGTCTTTTGCTCCAGTAATTGCATTTGCCAATAGATTAGACCACTTGTCTTGCATTTGTTCCACTTCCTCCAATGTTGAATTTTCAAGTATTGGTAATAGAACTTTAAGTGGAACTTCTTTTTTAGCTAATCCACTGTCAACAATCAACTTTTTTGAATTTGTAACAATTCTAAGTGCATTTTTAAATCTCCAAAACTTAACTGTATCAGAAAGGATACCGCCACCATCTCTTACAAATTCTGGGATAACACCATCGAAAAATGCTGAAATTTCATCTTTGCTTGCCTTAAGCTCCGCTTCTTGTGTTAATAATGATCCTTTTACTTTCATAATTATTTTATCTTTTGTTGTATATCTTTAATTTGTTTATCAACTAATTCATCTCTATCTAATTTCTTTTTTTCTTCAATCTTTTGATCCAAAATAAGTTCAATGGATAATTTCAACGGACCAAAATATGTAAGACATACTTCATCATCTAGTTCATGAATACCTTTACTTAATATTCCGTAAATGCTTTTCATTTTGACCAATTGTGATGGCAGAAAAGATTTTAAGGTATCAATTTTATCTTCCATACGCTTTGTCTTAAACGCCTCATTTTCTACAGAAATTTCCGTTTTATGATTATCAAAAGTTTGATAAATTAAATTTTCAAAAATCCTTCTTAGATATACAAATGAGCCAATTCCAACACCGTGAGAGGCAAGCCCTACAGCTCTTTTAAATTCTTTTAAATATTTATCTTCGAGGACTTTGTCGTACTTTATTTGCAAGTGAGAGAATTGCAAGTCAGCCATTGAAGGATATTGCCCAATTTTTTCAACAAAATTATTTTCGAATTGATCCAAGTAAACGAAGAATCTTATTACGTTATTTTGTTTCCTTTTGCATTTAAGAGTGACTAGTGCATACCCTTTTCTATCAGTATTATAAGGACTTTCGCTACTTTCTATCCATTCAAGCGAAATGTTATATGTAGTATTGTCCTGTAAAGCATTACTGTATGCGTCAACATCTCCGCTAATAAAATCGTCTTCAATAGTGTCCAAATTCAACACATCATAGAGCGGTGTTTCAAAGTAAAAATCATGTTTTGAAATCTTTTTGGCTTCTTGTTCTTGTTTTTGTTTTTCTTCAGTCATAAATTGTTTTTAAAATACCAAAATCTCCCAATCATCACTCTTTTCTACAAAAGACTTGTATACGGCTTTCTGATTGAGCTTATAGTGGGCACCATCCTTTATAATCAAACCACCAAATAATTTCTTTCCTTTTAGATTTTGTTCTTTAATGTATTTTTGTAAAGCCTCGTTTTTTACTTTTTGATCTTCAATTCTGTCATCTTTTGCTTTTGTATCAAAAATACCAATCCTTCCATCTTTTAGCTTAACTATAAAATCTGGCTGAAAAGTCTGTGGTATTTTATTTCCATTACTGTAATATTTCACGCCAAAATTAGCTTGCATATGTTCACTACCATTTTGCCACCACCATTCTATATTTTTGTCTTTATCTAAAACATCATCTACAAACTCTTCTTCTATTTTTGAATCAAATTTAATATAAGCTGGCTCATAAATATTTTTCTCGTACTTTCCTTTTTTATAACTATTTGGACTGTAGTTTCTTGTGCTCAATATTTCCCAGTTCTCTTTTACTTCTTCTATCTCTTTTATTCTAACAATAACCTCTTTCTCTTTTACATCCTTATATTTCAATATGGCAGAATCTAAAATGATAGAAAAAACATCTCTATTTGCAATAATCAGACCTTGAATATAAATAGCACCGACGCCAGTTTTTTTAATACCCAAATATTTCTCTACCCATAAATAAAATGACTCTTTGACTGTTGGTATAGACCTTTTGGGTGCATATCCATGTAAATTTTCTTTTACCAGATTTTCAAATTCTGACAACAAATCATTACCTGATAATTTTACAGACAAATTTTTATCAGATTGAATAGTTTTATCTACTAACTTCTCAAACTCCACAGAATCTATGGTTTCGTCAAAAATTATTTCTGTACTTGAACCTGTTATATTTAAGTTAATTTTTTTACGGACTAGTTTTTTATTTTTTTCAAAATCTTTACTTTCTTTTTCCAAACTAAACTCTTCACAAAATTCATTTTCTAAAACTTCATAAAAACTAGAAGTAACATCACCGAAATCAACACGATTTCTGTAATATGAAGTAAGTACAATATTTTTATATATAGATTTCCTTTTTGATATCAACGATTTTAGTATATTTGGGTTATATATTTCTTTTTTAATTTTTATGCTTTGCAGATTTGAATATACATAGCCTCTATTAAGCTCATCTTCTGTATAATGTTGTGCCTCGGGCATTCTCAAAATTCTGCCCACAGTCTGAATTTCAAAAGTTATACTTTTTGTTTCCCTGAACTTGACCAAAATCTGCGCCCTCGGACAATCCCAACCAGTGTCAATTGCTTGTTTAAAAATCAGAAATTCTACTTTATCGTTTGATTGTTTTATAAAATCCTTATCTTGATTTACTTTTTCTTCATTTAACCAAATAGCTAGTTTTTTATTTTTAGTTGTTATTTTTTTGCCTTCTAAAAATTTTTCAACAAATTCTTTTTTGTCTTTTCCACTTTCACCAGTTTGTATTTGTAT
>CAZJRJ010000012.1:0-14016 GCA_964548635.1 uncultured Gammaproteobacteria bacterium
TCGATTGATCAAAAATCAACCAGCCACAACCCAAGATCAACTGTCGGAACTGTAACAGAAATTTATGATTATCTAAGACTTCTTTTTGCAAGAATCGGAATTCCGCACTGCCCTAAATGTGGTCAAAAAGTAAAAAAATACACGGTTGACGAAATAGTAAATCGCATTATGGAGAAATGCCTAGATAAAGAAATTTTAATAATGGCACCAGTAGTTCGTGATAAAAAAGGAGAACATAAAAATGTTTTAGAGAACATAGCCAGGGCTGGTTATTCAAGAGTTAAATTTGATAACAAAACCTACACAACAGAAGAAGCCCTGGATATGGAAATTAATAAAAAGAAAAAGCATTCTGTTGATGTTATAATAGACAAAATAAAAATCAACAAAAATAAAGAAGATGTTGCCCGTTTAAATGAATCTACTGAAAAGGCGCTAGATTTGGGCGGAGGTCTTGTAAAAATATCGTCTCTTGAAGAAAGTAAAGAAAAAATAGAGAAACTATTTTCACAAGAATTTGCCTGCCCTGAATGTGATATCAGCTTACCTCAACTAGAACCAAGACATTTCTCTTTTAACTCTCCTCATGGAGCCTGCCCAGATTGTACCGGCCTTGGAACAAAACTTGAAATAGATCCAGATCTTTTATTAAACCAAAAGCTAACCATTGCTCAAGGAGGAATCAAGCCACTGGCTCACAACACGGCTGGAGGGCAAACCTGGAGACTTAGAATTCTAGGAACAGTAGGAGAAAATTGTGGCTTTGATTTAAATACTCCTTTAAAAGATTTAACCCAAAAACAATTAGATATTATTCTATACGGAACAAAAGACAAACAATACAGCGTTGATTATGAAAAAGGAGAAGAATCAGGACAATTTGTTACGAACTTTGAAGGAATTATTCCAAACCTGGAAAGAAGATTCTACCAGACCGAATCAGAATATATGAGAAAAGAAATAAGCAAATACATGAGAGAGTTAAAATGCCCAAGTTGCGAAGGAAAAAGGCTAAAACCAGAAATGCTAGCAGTGAAATTGGATGGCTTGTCTATTTATGAGGTTTCTTCTAAAAATATAAACAAAACTCATAACTTCTTTAAGACTCTAGAAAATTCTAAAAAATTAAGTGCTAAAGATAAAAAAATATCAAACCAAATAATAAAAGAAATAAAAACCAGACTTAATTTTCTCCTAAATGTAGGATTAGAATATTTAACCATAGACAGAGCCGCCAATACCCTTTCTGGGGGCGAGGCTCAAAGAATAAGACTGGCTACTCAAATTGGATCAGCTTTAACAGGTGTTTTATATATTTTAGACGAACCCTCTATCGGGCTACACCAAAGGGATAATGACAAATTAATTAATACTTTAAAAAACTTGAGAGAATTGGGAAATACAGTGGTAGTAGTAGAACACGACAAAAATATTATACAGTCCTCTGACTGGATAATTGATATTGGTCCAGGAGCCGGAGAACACGGAGGAAGACTCATAGCCTCTGGAACTCCTGCCCAAATCAAAAAAAACAACAAGTCCCTAACTGGTCAATACTTATCAGGAAAAAAATCAATACCTGCTCCTAAAAAATTTCGTAAAGGAAATGGTCACAAACTCACCATCATAAACGCTCGGGAACATAATTTAAAAAATATAAATGTAGATTTTCCCCTAGGTAAGCTAGTAGCCTTAACAGGAGTGTCTGGATCAGGTAAATCTACTTTAATGACAGACATTCTAGCTAAAGCCTTAGCTCAAAAATTCTATCGAGCCAAAAATGCGCCTGGAGCTCACGACAGAATTGAGGGTTTAAGATATATAGATAAAATAATTAATATAGATCAATCACCAATAGGAAGAACTCCGAGATCCAATCCGGCCACCTACACTGGGGCTTTCACTCCTATCAGAGAGTTATTTACTTCTCTACCTGAAGCTAAAATAAGAGGCTACAGACCAGGAAGATTTTCTTTTAATGTAGTGGGGGGTAGATGCGAAGCCTGTAAAGGAGACGGGATGATAAAAATTGAAATGCAATTTCTACCTGATGTCTATGTTGAGTGCGAAATTTGTCATGGAAAAAGATATAATAAAGAGGCTTTAGAAATTCATTATAAAGAAAAAAATATAGCCGAAATTCTAGAAATGACAGTTGAAGAGGCTATGAATTTTTTTACAAACATACCATCAGTACACCAAAAAATGAAAATGCTTGTTGAGGTAGGGTTGGGTTATATAAAACTAGGTCAACCAGCCACTACTCTTTCAGGAGGAGAAGCTCAAAGAATTAAACTGGCCGCAGAACTTGCCAAAAAATCAACCGGAAGAACTTTTTATATATTAGATGAGCCAACTACCGGTCTTCATTTTGAAGATATAAAAAAATTATTAAAAGTATTAAACAAACTTGTAGATAAGGGGAATACTGTTTTAATTATTGAACACAATCTAGATGTAATCAAATCAACTGATTGGATTATTGATCTTGGCCCTGAAGGAGGAGACAAGGGAGGGAATATTATAGCAGAAGGAAATCCTAAAGAAGTGGCTAAAATAAAAAAAAGTTATACCGGCCAATATCTAAAAAAATCTTTTTAAAAAATTAATCTTCACTACTAAAAGTCTCAGTAGTGAAAACATAAATTTCTACTTCAGGATCTTTCCTATAAGCATTGGGAGAGAGTCCTGCTTTCATAGAACAGAGTTTAGAAAGAAATTCCTCTTTATTCCAAAGAGTTTCTTTGGCTACACTAGGGAGAAAAACACCGCTTTTATCTCCTTTTTTTATAACTACTTCATGTAAACCCAATTCAAAATCGTGCCAATCGTCTATTCTTTCTGGAACAGATAAAACACTTATTTCATACTCTAAATTAGGAAGTTCTTTTTTTTCTACAGGAGAAAATCTATCATCCTCAGTAGCGGACGCTATAGCCATATTTTGTATCACCCTCCACAGAGGATCTTCAGTCTGAACTATCTGACCAATGCAACCACGCAACTTACCATCTGTTTTTAAAGTTACAAAAGCTCCCATGGCCTTATTTAAAATTTCGTCTTCTACATTATTAAAATCTGGAACATCACCAAGAGAAATAAAATTTTCAACAGTCTTCCTAGCTATTTCTAAAAGAGTCTCTCTTTGTCTTGAATTCAAAATTTGATTTACACTATCAGAAATTTTATCACTTAAAATTGTTCTTTCATTCTTATCAGTAAAAACAACCGAGCCATAACCAACAACTCTATCCTTGTCACCCCCCGAAATATCTCCACTGTTTAAATATTTAAGTATTTTTCCTTTATTCCATTCTAATAATTTAGCTGTCTTCATAACTATTTTAACCCCGTCTATTCCACACAGCAAAGTCTCTTCTCCTATTATATTTTTTTCCTCAATATTTATTACATGGTTTTCTAAATCATCCAAGTCTAAGCTGGCGATAATATCTAAGGTTTCATTATCTATCCTATTAGCTTCTTCATAGGGGGGAAAATGAGACATATCAGTAGAAGCTATTATCAAATCTCCAGGAGTTAAATATTCACATAGTTTTTTAGAAAAATTTTTACAACTACCCAAATCAACTTCTCCAAAAATAATTGGTAAAATTTTAAAGCCATCTTTTAAAGATTCTTGTAAAAAAGGGATATGAATTTCCAGGGTATGGTCACCTTCAAAAATACTATTATCATAATTAATTTCTTTTATTTCATCACTTAATTTTTCTCCCAATTCCTGATCAACCTCCACTTGTCCCAGTGGTGTCTCCCAAAAATTTTCATTACTTAAAGCAATTCCTTCAAAATGTTTTTGATGAGAACTACACATCAATATAACAGTGTTTCGAGATTCTCCTTTTATCTGGTTATAACCCCCTCCCAAAACTTCCCCGCAAAAAAAATAAGAGGCATGGGGTAACATTAAAGCCCTTACATGATTTAATACTTTCTCGTTCTCAGCCTTTTCTAAAAAATAATTAATCTCATCTTTCAATTCTCCCCTCTCGCCAGGATAGAATTTATCAGCCACCGCTGATTTTCTAATTTTATTATCCATATATTATTTTTTTATTTTTTCTAATATTTGATTATGCACTAAACCATTGCTTGCTAAAATATCATAACTTTCAAGTGTCCAATCTTTTCCCCTTTCGTCACTCACTCGCCCACCAGCCTCTCTAACTAAAATAACTCCGGCTGCCACATCCCAAGAATGAGCACCTGGAATAAATATAGACTCTACTCGTCCACAGGCCACATAGGCAAGTTCAATCGCGGCACTTCCCAATTGACGACAATCAAAATTATCAATTTTTTGCCTTCTGTGATAATTAGTCGCTCTTTTTATATCACTTGTTTTACTGCCATGACAAAAAGTATTAATAATGTCTCCCTTTTTTATATTAGATACTTTCATTTTTTTTCCGCTAGTAGAATTAGACGGATAATATTTTTTAGCTCCTTTGTTTTTCTCAGCTATATAAAGCTCATCTAATACCGGGAAATAAATCACTCCTAAAATAATTTTGTTTTTAAAACAAAGCCCGATAGATACAGAAAATAAAGGATTGTGCATTGAAAAATTAGTAGTTCCATCTAAAGGATCTACAATCCATAAATAATCAGAAGTTTTTTTGTATTCACCTGATTCTTCAGATAAAATCCTATGATCAGGAAATTCTTTTTTAATTATTCCCAATATTATCTTTTCAGATTCTAAATCAGCCTGAGTTAAAATCTCATGTCCAGACTTAAACTTAACACCACTTCTGTCAAAATTCAAAAATCTTTTTTTTAAAACTTTTCCAGCTTCAATTGCTGACTTTTTTGCTGTTTTTTTTAAATTATCTGCCATATTTTAATCCTAAATATTATTTAAAATTTTTAATTCTAATTCACTATTGTTTGTGTCATAAGTTGCAAAAGTTCCCAGACTGAACACTCCTCCCAAAGTACCAGGATTTACAACTCTGACACCTATTCTTTTCTCTTCCCAAGGTTTATGAGTATGACCATAAAAAACTATATCACAATCACCCTTTTCTAGAACCTTATCAATTAAATAGGGTTCATGGCAAGCCCCAATCAACTTATCTCCTATTTTCCAAATATTAAATTTACCACCAAATTTTAAAACCTCATCACTATATTCGTCCATCTCTTCTTCTCTAAAAATTTCAACATTCCCCTTTACTAAATAAATGGGGCGAGGAAAATTTTTAACCAAATAATCTAGAGTTTCCCTGTTAGTAACATCCCCACAACAAAGAGTACTTTGAATATCATTTTTCAAACACCAGTTTAGACATTTTTTTAAGTTGACTAAATTGTCGTGTATATCAGAAATTATAACAAGTCTCATTTTACTTTATTAATTAGAAAAAATACCAAAGTTCATAAATTAAACCCAAAATAAACATTGAAGAAAATAAAATAGCCACCCCCTTACTAAGACCAGTTTCTAGGGCTGGTTTAATTTTTCTTACCTTTCTAACCCTAAATAATAATAAAATTAATATAAGCCCAAAAATTCCTCCTGTAACTGCACCGGTTAAACTTATCACCTTAGTAATTAAATTATTAATACCCATTATGTGTAAAAATAAGTATATCAAAAAAGGAATCCCACAAGCCATTAACCATGAAAGTTTGCTATTTATCCTAAGATCCCACCAATAAACTTCTCTAAGTGATTGACTAATTACCAAAAAGGAAGTTACTATTGTCAAAAGTCCAAGTATTAAAGAAAATATTATAACACCATTGTCAAAGAAGAGTTTTAAACCAACTAATGACTCGGGGGAAGTAACTGATCCTGTTACACCCACCACTATAATTACAAATATTGTCATTAAAACAGCCGGGAGAACGGTACCCCAAAATATAGCACTTTTTATTTTTTCTTTACGCCTACCAAGAAGTCGGCAAACTTCAGGGATAGCGGCCTGTCCGCCAACAGCAAAAAATATAACTCCGTAAGGAAGAAAAATGTAATTTTTATCAAATAAAATAAAATTATCAGGAGAAAAATATCCAAAACTCTTAAATCCAATTATAACGACTAAAAAAACTAAGAAAAAACTAAGAAACAATTCCACCCTAGCTATTAATTTTAAACCAAAAAGAACTACTACTGATTCCAATAAAAAAAGAGATATTGCATATAAGAAAACGCTTCCTCCTAGATAGGGATTCAATAAAGCGTGTAAAAATTCTCCTCCCAACAAAATATAAGCGAGCAATGCTCCGTGTTTTCCAATAATAGCAGCAAAAAGAGTTATATCTTTAATCTTTTTATTTTTACAATAAAGTCCAACATATCCGGGCATTCTATGTTTTTGTTTTGTTGATAATATTACTTCAGCATATATGGAATGGAGTACAAATTGAACAAAAACTAAAAATGGCAAATAAACAAATAGGGCCACTATCCCTGCCTTGCTTATCACATAGGGAACTACAAACATCCCACCACCGATGATTGTTCCTGACAAAATTGATATTGATAAAAAATAATTACGCATAAAAAAAATAAAATTTTATTGATCTTAAGTGTATTATAACAGGTATAATACATTACCTCAATTTACAAAGATGAACTATTTTGCTATTTTAATAGTATGAGAATTATAATTTCTAAAAAATTAGGTTTTTGTTTTGGAGTAAAAAGATCTATTGAAATTGCCCAAAAAGCACTTAAAGAAGGTGGGCAACCCGTAAATTTTTTGGGCTATATTGTTCATAATGAAAAGGTTATTGAAAAATTTAAAAAAGAGGGAGTTATTTTTATATCTGATTTAAATGAAATGAATAAAGGAACCTTAATAACCAAGGCTCATGGAGTTTCTAAAAAAATTCTTGATGAGGGGAAAAAGAGAAAATTAAATATTAAAATAACAACCTGCCCCATAGTAAGGAAAGCTCAAAAAAGAGCAGAAGAACTTTATCAAGAAGGTTATCAAGTTATTATCATTGGTGAAAAGGATCATCCAGAAACGAAGGTTATAAAAGAGTGTGCTGGAAAAAATGCAATAATAACAGAAGATGAAACAGAAATAAATAACCTGCCATTTTACGAAAAAATAGGTGTAGTTGCTCAAACTACTAAAAAAAGGGAGAAAGTTGAAAGACTGTTAAAATTATTAGAAAAAAAATGTAAAAAATTAAAGTGGCTAGACACTATTTGCAATGAAGTTTCAGAAAGACAAAAAGAATTAAAAGAAATTTTAAAAGAAGTAGAGGGCGTAATTGTAGTTGGTTCTAAAAAATCAGCCAACACCACCCGTTTAGCTGAAATAACAGAAAAAAACAACAAAAAATTATTTTGGGTTGATTCCCTAAAAGAGATAGAAGTAGAAGAAATAAAAAAACTAAATTCGGTTGGACTTGTTTCAGGAACATCAGCGCCAGATTGGGAAATTAAAAAAATTAAAAACTTTTTAAGAAAAATTGAAAATGAAAAAAATTGAAAGAAAAAAAACAAAGGTTATAAAAATAGGTAATATAAAAATTGGAGGCAACAATCCCGTGGCCATACAGTCTATGACAAATGTTCCTACTAAAAACGTAGCTAAAACTGTCGAACAGATAAAAAAACTAGAAAAAGCGGGTTGCGAGATTATAAGAGTGGCGGTTCCAGATATAGCTTCTAGTCAAATATTGGGAGAAATTAAAAAAAACATAAACATACCGCTTGTAGCCGATATTCATTTCTCAGCCAAAATAGCAATAGAATCAATCAACCAAGGAATTGATAAACTTAGAATAAATCCAGGAAATTTTCCAGAAAAAGAATTAGAAGAAATAATAAAATTGGCCAAAAAAAATAAAATACCCATAAGAGTAGGTGTTAATGCTGGCTCGCTAGATCAAAAAATACTAAAAAAATACGGAGCTCCCAGTGCCGAGGCAATGGTTGAATCGGCTACGCAAAGCATTAAAAAAATGGAAAGTTACGGATTTAAAAATTTAGTAATTGCTCTTAAAGCATCTGATATACATAGGACTATTGAGGCTTATAAAATTTTATCAAAAAAAGTTGACTATCCTCTCCACCTAGGTATAACAGAAGCAGGCACTGAATTTTCTGGAACTATTAAATCTTCTATTGGCCTAGGTCACCTACTTTTAAATGGAATTGGGGACACAATGAGAATATCTTTAAGTGCTGATCCCGTTAAAGAAGTAAAAGTTGCCTGGGAAATATTAAAAGCTCTGGATTTAAGAGAAAAAGGTATAAAGATGGTTAGTTGCCCAACTTGCGCCCGCGCCACCATTGATGTAGTTAAACTGGCTCCTCAAGTAGAGAAAATGACTGAGGATATAAAAAAACCGCTTAAAATAGCGGTCATGGGTTGTATTGTAAACGGCCCAGGAGAAGCTGGTGAAGTAGATTTAGCAGTAGTGGGTGCTGGCAAAAAGGCTATGATTATAACTAACGGAAATAAAAAAAGATTGATAGAAAAGAAAGACATTTTAAAAGAACTTAAAAAAGAAATAAATAAAATGTTAAAAATAAATCTTTAATTACTATCTATTTATTTTCACCTCATAATCATAATTTTTTATTCATTTTAAACTATTTTCTACCTAATTGTTTCATTTTTAAATTTTAACTATTTCATCAATAAAAAAATCCCTTTAATATATTAAAGGGATTTTTTGTAATTATTATTTTCTGATATTAACATCATAACTAATTTGTTCTATTTTACGAAGATGACCTCTGGCTTGATCATATTTAGTTCTTAAGTAACCAGCCATATCAAATTCCACTAATTCAGCCATAACGTCATTCACCACCTCTTTTAGCTTCGCCACCTCATCCAACTCTCCACTTGAAGCCTTGTTTACCGCTCTACGAACCATCTCTCCCATAGCGTCACAAATTCCTCCTAAGTAACTGTCATAATTTATTTTTATACCTTTAATAACATCGATTTTTTTTCCTGTAATCAAATAATGAAACATCTTAGCCTCTACATACTCTTCCACACAAGCCCTATAGGATCCTTCCGACGTAATTCTTTTGAAACCAAGCTTCTTTTCGAGCTTAATTAATATCTCTTCAACACTATCAAACATTGTTTCTGCTTTTTTCATATCCCCTCTGTGTAAAGCAAAAATAATTCTTTTTGAATCATGTAAAACTATATTAGAAAGACTTATGATCTGTCTTCTTTCACTATTTGATGTAATATATTCTTTTTTCAACTTCTGAATAAATTTTTTATTAATCATTTTCTCGCGTAACGTGAAACATATAACGTAAAACGCTAATTTGTATCTCGTATAATTTTATTTTATAAATAAACTAAATTAAAATTATTTAACAACTCTAAATACTTCTTCAACAGTAGTTAATCCATCCAATGCTTTTATAAGCCCATCCTGAATCATTAAGACTGCCCCCTCTTCTATAGCGGCTTGCTCTATATCATAAGTAGTTATACCATCTTTTTGAATCAACTTCTGGATAGTGGGGGTTACATCTAAAACTTCATAAAGACCAATTCTTCCTTTATAGCCTAAATTATTACATTCCGAGCAACCCTCACCCTTATAAAATTTTAATGTTTGCGGAAGATCAATTCCTAAATTAAGGCTAAGTTTGTTTAAATTTTCTTTTACCACTGAAAGATTTTCCTCAGAAATATCCACCTCCTTTTTACAATTAGGACAAATTCTTCTGACCAATCTTTGACCAATGCTACAATTTAGGGAAGCGGCCAACATGCTTTTCTCCACACCAAGGCCCGCAAATCTATAGACAGCCCCAGCTGCACTATTAGCATGAACGGTTGATAGAACCAAATGACCAGTTTGACTGGCCTCTATGGAAATTTTAGCTGTATCCCGATCCCTAATTTCTCCGATCATCAATATGTTTGGGTTTTGTCTAAGCAATGATCTCATAGCTTTAGCAAAAGTGTATTCTTTCTCTTCATCAATCTGGGTTTGCATAGCTCCCTCTAGATGATACTCAATGGGATCTTCCACTGTTATAATTTTAACATCCGGTTTATTTAACTTATTTAACATACTATAAAGAGTGGTAGTTTTTCCAGAACCAGTCGGACCAGTATTAATAATAATTCCCCTAGTTTTTTCTAAAGCTTTATTGACTATCTCTAGTGCGTAAGGCCTCATTCCTAACTCTTTCATATCAAGAGAGGCTGCCTGGTTAGCCAATAATCTAATAACCACCGTCTCCCCATAACCACCTGATATAATAGAAACACGACAATCCATCTTTTCCTCTTTTAAAAAAATACTAAACCTACCGTCCCAAGTTGCTTTTTTAATATTAGTTGGAAAACCGGCCAATATCTTAATTCTAGATAAAGATGATAAATAATGATCTTTGGTTAACTTTAGAAAATCATGCAATATGCCATCTATTCTTAATCTAATTTTTACCCCGTCAGCTTCAGGCTCAATATGAATATCACCAGCGTTGCTTTTTATAGCAGTAGCTAAGATAATATTAACCATTTGTTTGTTGGGTATTTTTTCTACTCTATCTTTATCAACATCATTTATGTTCATGGCCATCTCCCAGCCTTGAGATATTTCTTGTTCTGTTAATTTTATCCCTCTACCAAATGTTTTTGATATAACTATATCATATAAAGTATCCACATAATCCGTTTTTCCAATAACTCTTAATACTTCATCCACGCTGGTCATGCCCTCTAATGCTTTTAGGATTCCATCCTGAAGCATTGTTATCATTCCATTCTCTATTGCTTGCTGTAATATTCTAAAAGCAGGAGCGTTATCAGCTGCCAGGGCTTTAATATTGTCAGACATGGTAAATATTTCATATATACCAATTCTCCCTTTATAACCGATCCCATTACAATGTGTGCAACCTGGACCAACTTTATAAAAAGTATCTAGTTTTCTAGGAACGTCCACTTCTGATTTAGGTGATATTACAGCTACTATTTTCTCAACTTTTTCTTTTCTATCGTCTTCTAATTCTTCCTTTTCCCTGCAATGTTCGCAAAGTTTTCTTATTAATCTTTGTCCGATTATAGCATTTATAGATGGGGTTAAGAAATAAGGCTTCACTCCTATGTCTATTAAACGTGGAATAACTCCGGAAGAATCATTAGTATGAAGAGTAGAAAGAACCAAGTGACCGGTCAAACTGGCCTGAATAGCAATTTCAGCTGTTTCCAAGTCTCTTATTTCTCCAACCATCACTATATCTGGATCTTGTCTTAATATAGAACGAAGTCCATTAGCAAAAGTGTAGCCCTTGCTTTTATCAACCTGACTTTGATTAATTCCCTCTAAGTGATATTCAATTGGATTTTCCAAAGTAACAATTTTAGTTTCTGGACTATTTAATTTTTTTAAAACAGCGTAAAGAGTAGTGGTTTTACCAGAACCAGTTGGACCAGTAGTTAGAAGAAGTCCATTTGGTTTTTTCATCTCTCTTCTTAAAATTTCTTGAGCCTGAGGCATTAGTCCTAATTTCTCGAAAGGTAGGCTTATAGATTCTGATCTCAAGATTCTCATTACCACACTTTCACCATAATTAGTGGGCAAAAAAGACGATCTTACTTCTATTTTTTCATCATCTAGAAAAATAGTGTATCTTCCATCCTGTGGTTTATCGGTTATATTTATTTTTACACCCGCAAGCAATTTCATTCTTGATACTATTTTATTCCATTTTCCTTTATTTACGACAGCAGCATCTTGCAGGACTCCGTCTATCCTAAGACGAACTTTAATTCCATCTTCTTCAGCCTCAATATGAACATCACTAGAACCGGTCTTAATAGCTGTGGCCAATACTAAAACCACAACATCTGATATATTTACATCGTTTATTTTTTTATTTAAATGTTTATAGTCTGTAATATCATTTTCAAACTTTTTAATGTCTTTTTCCTCTATTTTAACCCCCCGAACAGCATGTATTATTCTAGGAAGACTATTATAAACCTTAAGGGCGTAATTCAAGCTATATTCAGAAACAAAATACACTCTTACCTCAGAATGATGCTCCTTACTTAAAATTTTAGCCAGCTCTGAGATCTCCTCTCTTTCAGGATTAGTACTAGCCATACGAATTCTCATCCCATCATAAAAAAAACAAACCACTTTTAAATCATTGGCTTCTTGTTCGTTTATTAAAGTTAGAGCTTCTGGGCTCAAAGGAAATCCAAAAAGATTTATATAAGGCACCCCTAAAGAACTGGCCACTGCCTTAGTTTTTTCTTCTTTTTGCTTTAGCTTTAGTTCCTTTTGTTTTTTTTGAAATTGACCCTGAACGCTCTCTTCTTCAAGCTCTTCTCCATGAGAAGCCTTAATTAAATTCTCAAGTGATCCAAAACCTTTATCATCTGACATAGTTTATTATTTTTTATTTTTTTAGCTTAGCTGCTAATCTAGCTAACTTGCTCATACCACCTTTTGAAGAATTAAGTCTTATAAAAAATCCTGTCCAGGCAGTAATACGAAAGGCACTTAAAGCTGATCCGGCTAAAGCCATTAATACGGCTAGTAAAATTATTCCAGAAATAAAAATCCAAAAACTCAACATTACCCAAGAAAAATAAACTGCTAAATTAAAGAGAAGTAGTATAGGAATAAATACTAAAGTCAAACCAATCAATATGGCAAAACCAACAATAAATGAAATGAAAAACAATATAAAAGCCATCTCAACGCTCACAAGCCAATTTTTTATAAACAAATTAAAAGCCTTCTTAATAGCAGATATAAAACTATCGCCCTTTATAACAGCGTAACAAACAGCATATTTTGCAATAAAAGCCAAGACTAATGTTAAAGGAATAAAAACAATAAATAACAATAAATTAATCAGCAACATGCTAGATAGAAGAGTGGAATTGTAAGATATAAAAAATATTAACAAACTTAAAATTAACAAAATAAAATAAATACAAAATTTAACCACTAAATTTATACCTAATATTTTCCAAAAATTCTTTACTCCTGATTCAACCCCTTTCTGTATATTAGCCTCACCTTTATTATCAATAATATTAGATGAGTTGTTTACTAAACCACCTTGAGACACTACAGATAACCAAAGTAAAAAACCAAGCAGAACTAATATAATCAAAATAATGGTCAAAAGTATAACCATTGAAATCGGATCATTTTTAAATAATTTTCCAAAATTAAATAGAAAACTTTTACTAAGAATTCCTGTGCTTTTAAGACTACTGACATTATTTAAAAATCTATGACCAAAATCAGGACCTGTTTTGTTAAAGATTAATTCAAACTCTAAAAAACCACCAAGAAAGGCCGCAAAAAAACCGAAGAACCATAGATGCTTAAACTTCCAAACAATCTGAGCACTCTTTTTTAAAATTGTTCGATATAAATACATATTTGATTATCTATTTCATTAAACCAATAAAAAATAAAATCGCTTTAATAAAATAAAATTATTATATTATAAAATTACAAATAAAATTTTGTATTTTTGTTATTATATATTTTTTATTATTATAACATATTTCTGAAAAACAAAAAAGCGTATCTACTAATACGCTTTTTTGTTTTTCAGAAATATGTTAAGAGATAAATAAAATCCCAGTTTAAACTGGGATTTTATTTATAAAAATTTTATATTTTTAAATCTTCTACAGATGAAGTATCAACCTCCTCTGAAGTATCAACCTTTTCTGAAGTATTAACCTCTTCATTTCTATTACTACCTGAACCTGATTGACCTTGATTTGGGTCATAAATCTTTAGGTTTACCCTAGCATTGTTTTTAGCGCCCACGATCTTTAATAAAGTTCTGATAGCTTGGGCAGTTTGACCTCTTCGACCAATAACATTGCCCATGTCTTCTGGATCTACTTTTAATGTTAAAAGAACACCCATCTCATCCACAGTTCTCTCAACCGAAACTCCTTCCGGTTTAGCAACAATGGATCTTACGATTGTTTCAAGAAAATCTTTGTCTTTTACTGCTTCTTCCATAGTTTTTTTTCTTCCAACTTTGATCTC
>CAZJRJ010000013.1:0-13869 GCA_964548635.1 uncultured Gammaproteobacteria bacterium
TTACGGTCATTATTTTAGTATTAGCTCTTTTTACCATTAATATTCTCTTGGTGGTAAAGGTGGTTGGAGACACTGCTATTGGCGCTGTTAAAGAAAAGATAGATGTTAATTTGTATTTAAAGGCTGACGCTGATGAGAATGAGATAGAAGCTCTTAGGAATAATATAAATAATTTAACCATAGTAAAAGATGTAAAGTATATTTCAAAAGAAGACGCTCTAAATTCTTTTAAGAGTGAAAATATAGATAATCCAGAAATTATGCAGGCCTTAAGAGTTTTGGGGGCAAATCCTTTAACCCCTAATTTGGTTATTAAACCAAGCGATCCTGATAAAATGGACGAATTGGTCAAAGAACTTAATTCAATTAATAGTTCAATTATAGAATCAAGAAATTTTGTTGACCATCAGAATATTTTAGAGAAAATAAGGAATATTACTGATCAAGTGAGTCAGGCAGGATTAGTGGTGTCTTTAATTTTTATATTAATTACTTTATCAGTTGTCTATAATGCAGTTAGAGTAGCTATTTATACTCATAATCAGGAAGTCACTATAATGAGGCTGGTAGGAGCTTCTAACTCTTTTATATATTCTCCCTTCCTGCTTTCCAGTCTGATTTATAGTTTGGCAGGTTTGGTTATATTAATAGGATTGTTTTATCCTTTTCTAAGTCTTCTTCAGCCATATCTGGAAGCATTTTTTGTTGGGTATGATGTCAATATTATAGGTTATTTTAATAATAATTTCCTTACTATATTTGGATTGCAATTTATAGGCATCTCTTTGATAAATATACTAGCCAGTCTTATCGCGATTAGAAAATACGCTAATATTTAATTTTAATATCTATAATTATGAGATTAGTCAAAGGTAAAAAAATATTTTTATTATTTTTGTTTTTATTACTTATATCTTCATTTTTGAGTTTTAATACTGTTAATGCTCAAGAAGAAGAATGTGATAAGAAAAAAGTTACTGTAATTGCTAAAGATCAGGATGGAAATTATGTTCCAGCTAATTTTTTAATCTATAGACAGGTTGAGGATGTAGATGGCAACCCTAAGCCGGGTGCAAAGGTTACTAGTGGACAAGTTAGTAGTATTTTAGGCAGAGGAGAAAGTGAGTTTAGTGATAAAGATGGTTTTTTGTATTGCGCGGAACTTAAGGGACCAAAAACTGGAGAGTCATATTGGATTTATGATGAGTTGCAAATTGGCTGTGGAGGCTCAGGTAGCGTGACTTTCTATATGAGTGGGATTAATTTTATACTAAGAGACATGAACGAAGATTTACTGAGAAATCAGGATTTTATGGTTTATACTCAGGCTTATGACGCTGATAATAATCCAGTAAAACAGAAAGATAGATATATTGGAAAATTCAACACTAAAGAAAGCGGCAGTAAAACCATATATGTTCCTAGTGGAGTTGACAATATAGAGGGCGAAGGGGTGGATGACTATGTTTTAGAAATTAAGAATATAAATGGAGGTTATTTTACAGAATATGGAATTGATGTAGACCCGGGTGATATGACAAAAGAGGAATATTATATAAGTGACATGAAGCTAAATTTTAAAAATTATGAAGGCATAGCTTTTCCAGGAGGAACTAAAGTGGAAATATATAAACAAAAATTAGACGTTGATAATAATAAAGTTTTAGGAGACAGGATTAAGATTTTTTATACTGACGATGAGGGCGTAGTCCTTTTTGCTTATCCAGAGGAGACTTGTGCTGCTAAATTGATAGGGGATGATAGTCAATCTCAAATTTTTTGGGGACTTGAAATAGATGAAGAAGAGAGAAGTGATTATACTCTAAAAACAAGTTCCTCTTGGGTTTCTAGTTTTGGAGCTTGTGAGGAGGAAAGTGAATTAAAAGTAATTACAGAAGATTTGAAAGGACTTCCTGTTAGCGGAATGAACTTTGTTTTATATAAGCAAATTTCAGATTCCAATGGTTATCCTGTAGCTGGAGACCAAGTTTTGAAGGGAGAGATAGGAGAAACTGGATTTAAGACCTCAACTATTCATCCAAACCCTCTTTTTAAATATGCTCTAAAAATTTATGACGAGAATCCAGATGAAGGAGACTTTTGGTATTATTATATTAGATTTGAATGTGGAGAAAATAAAACTATCACAAAATACTTACCCGAGTTTAACTTTGTTTTAAGAGATGGGGATGGAACATTATTAAAAAATAAAAATTTCTCTGTTTATACTCAAAAGATAGATATTGACGGTTCTCCTATTAAAGAGAAAGATACTTTATTAACTAAATTAAATACTTCGGAGGAGGGGACCGCTAGATTATATTTAGCTTCTGATCATGAATACGATGACAGTAAAAAAGGAATTTATGCCTTTGTCTCAGAGGATAATGATTTTGAATATGTAGCTTATGATATTCAGGTGACTTCTGACAAGGATATTAATTTTGAGTATGTTTTTAGTGATTTGGCAGTAAAGCTGAAAGATTCTACTAACAATTCCCTAGGAGAAAAGAGTATTGATTTATATGAGCAGAAGTTAAATATACAGGGTGATAAAGTTTTAGGAGAAAAATTAATAGATGCAAAAACCGATTCTGAGGGAGAGTTTATTATAAATCATCCTTCTGGTAATTTTGCTTTAGTAACAGAGGATGATTTAGGCGGAGAATATGTTTTTTATGACGTTAGTATAGAGGCAAAAAAAAGGAGTTATAAAACTATACAAACAAATACAACCAGAGTAAGAGCAAATGTCCCTAGTGATTATAGGGGCAATCCAGATGTTTTAATTTACAATATGAAGGAAGATACTTCTGGGCGGTATTATCGAGATGGAAAGGGGAAAAAAGTAGAGGTTAGGGATGTGGGTTATTATGATATTGTTTTGAGACCCGGACCTTATTTATTTGTTTTGTCTTACGATAAAATGGAATATGGAAAAACGCTTTATACTGAAAATGGAAAATTACAGGAGATTACTATAAATGTTAACGCTAATGATTATATAACTTCAAGCGATCTGTTTTATTTAAATAAACCAGAACCCCCAATGACCTTAGCAGAAAAGCTTAAAGGTAATATATTGTTACAAGTAGAAGAAAATGGAGAGGCTTGGTATGTAAATACTACTGACAAGAAAAGGTATTATATGAAGGACGGTGAAGTTGCTTATGAAATGATGCGTTCATTTGGGCTTGGAATTAAGAATGAGGATTTAAAGAAAATACCAATTGGTTTTGATACTCGTTTTGATGAAGAGGATTTTGATAATGATAATTTACCAGATAAAATGGAGGAAGCCCTGGGAACTAATTTGAATTCTCCTGATAGTGACGGAGATGGTTTTGATGATGATTTAGAGGTAAGAAATAACTTCAATCCTCTGGGAGACGGTAAGTTACCTATAGATGAAGCTTTTACTGAAAAACTAAAGGGTAAAATATTACTTCAAGTAGAGGAGAGGGGACAAGCCTGGTATGTAAATCCCGATGATGGTAAGCGGTATTATATGAAAGATGGTGAGAGCGCTTATAAAATAATGAGATTTTTAAGCCTAGGAATAACTAATCAGAATTTGAGCCAGATTCCAATAGGAAATATAGATTAATAATCTTTACAAAAAAGAGAACTATGTTATTATAAAAATTAAATACACCATTTTGGTGTATTTAATTTATTATTCGGGGATCGTCTAATGGTAGGACACCTGGTTTTGGTCCAGGCAATCGGGGTTCGAGCCCCTGTCCCCGAGCAAGGAAAAAAAACTAGTCATTTAGACTAGTTTTTTTTCCTTTGTTTGTGGATAGTTAGGATCGAATACCTAAAAAACTATTTTGAAAAAGATAAATTTTGTTATTCAATAAATTAATAGAAAGTAACTTTCGTAGTTAACTATGTGGAGACGAGCGATAGCCCTTCGAGCCCCTGTCCCCGAGCCAATGAATTTCGTGAAAGCGACCGATACACGTCGGTCGTTTTTTGTTTTAGTTAAAAAAGACGGAAGTAGAAAAAGTTTTTTTATTCCCATTATCGTCAAATTAGTATTTTATAAAATTGTTTTTATTTAACCCAAAAATAGGGGTTTTAGTCCCACTTCTAGTTGTTTAATAAAAACTTTGGAAAACTATTAAAATATTATTTAATTGTGTTTAGGGGGTAAGCAATGGTGATATAAAAATCGTCCAATTATGGGCAATTTTTGTATTAATTAAAGATTTTTTGATATTTTATAAATTAATTCTTGACATAATAATTTATATGCAGTATACTGCCCGTATGCAGAATAAAAAAGATTTAAAATCAATTACAAATATATTGGCTGGCTATACTTTTAGAACCGCTCTAAGAGCTGAAGTTGATGGTAAAAATTTAGTTATTCAAGCGAAGGATATGTCTGAAGGATTAATTATAGATGAAAACAAGTTAGTAAGTATTGACTATCAATTGTTTAAAACGAATGCTTTAGTTAAAAAAAATGATGTTATTATCTCAGTTAGAGGAAGATTTAGGGCAGGTGTATATATGGGAAAGTCAAGAAATATTATCGCATCATCATCTGTATACATTCTACGCTTAATTGATGAAAATTTAAAACCCGAATATTTGGCTATATATTTAAACTCAAACAATGGCCAAAAAGAAATCAGTAAGTCTTTAACCGGTGGAGCTATAAAGACAATTTTAAAAAAAGATTTAGAGAATATATGCGTGGTTGTTCCGGAAACTTCAAAACAACAAGCTATCATTAATTTATATAATAATAACATAGCTTTTCAGAATAAGTTAAATACTAAAAAAATATTAATTAATAATATCATTGAAACTGCAGTATCTAAAATATTAAATAAATAAAAATATGACCAACAAATCAATAACCCAAGATCAATTAAATAAAATTTTGTGGTCTTGCGCTGATTCATCAAGAACTTCTTTGGATGCAGGAATCTATAAGAACTATGTGCTTGTAATACTTTTTTATAAATACTTGAGTGATTTGTTTAAAAAGCAAGAAGAAAAATACATGGAAAGGTTTGGCGGGGCTAGTCGTGTTCACGATAAATTAAAGTCAGGTCGTTTTTATTTACCTCCAAAAACTACTTTTGATTATATATACAGCATTGTAGAGCATGACAACATTGGTGAGGAAATTAACAAGGCGTTAGATAAAATCGAAGCTGAAAACAAGGAAAAATTGGAAGGGATTTTAACGTCGTTGGATTTTAATTCTGAAAATACTCTTGGAAAACTAGAGCAAAGAAATAGAATGATTAGAAATTTGATACAGGATTTTAATAAAATTAATTTAAGAGATGTTGATGATGATATTATAGGTAATTCTTATATGTATTTGATTGAAAGGTTTGGGGCGGATGCTGGCAAAAAAGCTGGTGAATTTTTTACAAATTCTGAGGTTGCAAAACTTTTGGCAAAGTTAGCTCAGCCGAAAGAAGGAGACAGGATATGTGACCCTGCGATGGGTTCGGCTGGTTTACTTTTGCGAGCTGGTGAAGAAATTGAAAAGCAAGGATCAAAAAATTATGCCCTATATGGACAAGAATCAACTGGTTCAACATATCAGCTAGCCAGAATGAATGTATTTCTTCACGGTAAAGATTCGGCAAGGCTTGAGTGGGGCGACACATTAAATAATCCGCTATTAGTTGAGAACGATAAATTAATGAAATTCGATCTTACAATTGCAAATCCTCCATTTTCTTTGAGTAAATGGGGAGCTGAAAATGCGATTGGCGACAAATACAATCGTTTTTGGAGAGGTGTACCGCCGAAAGACAAAGGAGATTTTGCTTTTATTTCGCATATGGTAGAGGTAACAAAGCCAAAATCTGGCAGAGTGGCCGTTATTGTTCCTCATGGTGTTTTGTTTAGGAGCGGTGCCGAGGGCAAGATAAGACAGACGATGCTTGAAGAAAATATAATAGATGCTGTTATTGGCTTGCCAGCCGGACTTTTTCAAACAACTGGAATTCCAGTAGCAATTTTGATAATTGATAGATCAAGAGAGAAAGGCGGAGCGAATGAAAAGAAAAAAGATATTTTATTCATTGAAGCTTCAAAAGAATATAAGCCAGGCAAAGCTCAAAATTCTTTAGGTGAAGATAATATTGAAAAGATATACAACACCTATGCCGAGAGAAAAGTTATTGAAAAGTTTTCAAGAATAGTTGAGTTTAGTGAAATAAAAGAAAATGATTTTAACTTAAATATCACAAGGTACGTTGACACTTTTGAAGAAGAGGAAGAAGTTGATATTTCGGCAAATTTAAAAGAGCTTGATAAGATTAATCCAGAACTAGAAAAATTGGAAGGCGAGATGAAGAAATATTTAAAAGAGTTGAATATAAAATAATTGTGAATTATTTATCAATTATAAATTTATGAGGGAGGAAAAAAAATCAATTTTAATCTTTGAAGAATATCCTGTTCGTAGAGAATGGGATGAAAAAAAAGAGAAGTGGTATTTTTCTGTTATTGATATTGTGGCCGTTTTGACTGAGCAGGAAGATTACAAAAAAGCTCAGAGTTATTGGACAACGCTAAAAAATCGTTTAAAAAACGAGGGAAGTCAGTTGGTCACAAATTGTGACAAACTGAAATTAATAGCTAAAGATGGTAAAAGATATTTAACTGATGTAGCTGATGTTGAGACTATATTGCGTTTGGTGCAGTCCGTGCCAAGTAAAAAAGCAGAACCAATTAAATTATGGTTGGCTAAAGTTGGTTATGAAAGGATGGAAGAAATTAGTGACCCTGAAAAATCAGTTAATCGAGCCAGAGATAATTGGCAAAAGCACGGGAGAAGCAAGGAGTGGATACAAAGGAGAATGATGGGGCAGGAAACGAGAAACAAATTGACTGATTATTGGAGTAATAATGATATTAAAAAAGGAGATGAGTATGCGATTTTGACAAATATTATCCATGAAGAATGGTCGGGCGTGTCGGTAAAAGGACACAAGAAACTAAAAGGTTTGAAACAGCAGAATTTGCGTGATCACATGTCGGAAGCAGAATTGATTTTTACCGCTTTGGCAGAAATGTCTACCAGGGAAATCGCCGAGAATATGCGAGCCAAAGGAATGAAGGAAAATAAAATCGCCGGTAAAAAGGGTGGAGGTATTTCTAAGAAAGCTAGAGTTGAACTTGAAGAGAAGTCAGGGAAGAGGGTTGTGAGTGGGGGGAATTTTTTGAATGAGAGCGGGAGGAAGAAGCTGAGGAAATAAAATATTTATAACCATTTTACTGGTGTCGGGAAGATGGTTAGCAAAAAGTTATGATTAAAAATAAAAAAGAAATAGAATTAAGCAAAAAACAGCTAAAGGCTGTCATGGGAAGTGATTGGCAAGTATTTACTGAAAAGTTGTTAAATAATTGTCACTGTCCTTGTACTGGTGGTGGTTATGACGTAACGATAGTTGATTATCGAATTTTCTTGAACGATCTGAATGATGTGATTTTGCGTGGAAAGTGCAAGGGTTGCGGAAAAGAATTAAATCGGTATTTGGAGACCGGGGAGAATGAGGATTGCTTGAATAGGATTAATAGTTTTAAAAAATAGAATTATCCACAACCATTTCGTCGAAGTTAACGAAATGGTTTCGCTGGTACTGTGTTGGGAAATTTAACGACACCGGACGGGGTTGGTAAGGCTAAGACGAGGGTTAAAAAGGCGGATAAGATTAAGAAATTAAAGAAATAATTTAAAGTTATAAACTATATGGAATTAAAAGATTTTGTTAAAAAAGTATTAATTGATCTTGATACTGCTGTTAAGGAAGCTGGTCAAGAAACAGAGCACGGAGTTTCGTTTTTGGATAACAAAGACAGACGTACGGTTGAATTTGATATTGCTGTTACGACTGAAAAAGTGGATATAAAAAGTGGTAAAACTGGTATTAGGGTTTTGCAATTTGCTGAAGCCGGAGGAGATATTTCAAAAGAAAATAAAAATTCAACTGTAAGTCGAATAACATTTGGTGTGCATATTGATTCTTTAACAAAACACAAGGTACAAGAAATTGATAATCAATTTAGAAACAATAAACAAGTGTCTTATGAATAATAATATTTTAAAAATATGAGATTAGGAGAAACTAAAAAAATATTAGAACAAGTTTTAAATGATGAAAATAAAATTTTTATAGACCAGGAACCTATGTATGGCGGACAGGCACATTCTGTAAAAAACTATATTGAAATTATTAAGGCTCTTGATTTACTGTCTTTGCAGTCATGGAATAGATATGATAATGCTCCCGTGGAGAATATAAAAACAAAGTATAAGCAGGAAAACAACCCTGTGATAATAGAACAGGCTGATTTCAATATATTAAATCAATATGTATCACAAGTGAATAATTTAGTGCATTTATTTTTTGGAATAATTGAGGACTTATCAGATGAACAAGAAGAGCAGGTAATAAATGTTAAATTGCCAGAGGGTGAAGTTGGTTCATTGGTAGATCTTGCCAAGTTAAACAACAGATTAGATAAAATTTTTAAAGAAATTAATATAGACGGAGAATTTGAATTTAAAGATTTTGACAAAGGCACAAGCTGGTATATTTTGATTACATCAGGAGTTTTAACTTATAAATTTTTTATTTCTTGTTTAAAGATTGCTCAAGAATTTTTTAAAGCTAAACAAGAATATTATAAATCGGAAGAAGCAAAGCTTTTTTATAAAGCTACGTTAAAAGATGAAGATAAGATTAACGAGGAAGAATTTAAGAAATATATTGAAAAAATGCTAGACTTAAAAGTTAAGGAAAGAGTGGATAAAACCATCGAGGATATTCAAGAAAAAAACGGACAAACGAAAGGTGAGCTACAGACAAAATTAATTATGGCAACTAAAAATTTAATCAAAGAATTGGGCGAAGGGGTTGAATTTCATTTATCACTAAATCCGCCAGTTTATGCAGAGGAAACAAATCAGGGAATAAAAATAGATTATGTAAAAATAAGAGAATTAAAAGTTGAAAACAAAAAACCAAAACAATTAAAATCAAGTGAAGCTAGTTAGATATTATGAAAAACAATAAACAAATAAATATCCCCAATGGTTGGCGATTGGCAAAAATTGGAGATGTAGGCAATATTATTTCAGGCGGGACTCCCTCTACTGAAGTAATAGAATATTGGGATGGAGAAATCCCATGGATAACGCCTACTGAAATTACCAAACTTAAAACTAAATATATTGTTGATACGGAAAGAAAGATAACTAAACTTGGTTTAGAAAAAAGTTCTGCTAAAGAAATACCACCAATGTCATTAATTATATGCTCTCGTGCTACAGTGGGAAAATGTGCGATAAATAAAAATTTAGTAACAACTAATCAAGGATTTAAAAATATTATTCCAAATAAAAATATTAATATTTATTTTTTATATTATTATATATATACTCAAGCGAATCAATTAAAGAGAATTTCATCAGGTAGTACATTTTTAGAATTTTCAAAGTTTGATTTGGAAAAATTTAAATTCCTACTTCCACCCAAACCCGAACAAAACAAAATAGTTGAAGTTTTAGAAACATGGGATAATTATCTTGAAAAAATAACTAAAAAAATTGAAATTAAGAAGAATATTAAAAAAGGGTTGATGCAGAAGCTTTTGAGTGGTGAAATTCGATTGAGTGGGTTTAGTGGAGAATGGGAGAGAAAGAAATTGGGAGAAATATGTAAAAAAGGAGAGTCACATGTTGCAGCTAATACACTAGAGACCAATCAAGGAGATTATGCTGTGTACGGTGCTAGTGGGTTCATAAAAAAAATTGATTTCTTTACACAAAATGATCCTTATATAGCGATTGTGAAAGATGGTGCAGGAGTTGGTAGATTGAGTTTACATAAACAAAAAACTTCTGTGTTGGGAACTTTGAATGTAATAATACCAGCAGGTGACATTGAGCTTAATTTTTTGTATTCATTGTTGCAAAAAATAGATTTTAAAAAGTATGTTGTTGGTAGTACAATACCTCATATTTATTTTAAGGACTATAGGGTAGAGAAACTTTTAATACCAAAAATAAAAGAGCAAAAAGCGATTGCAAATATATTTAATACTGCCGATTTGGAGATTGAATTATTGAAAAGCAAGAAGAAAAAGATAGAAGATCAGAAAAGATATCTCTTAAATAATTTAATAACAGGAAAAATTAGGATTCCCGAATTTCAAAAAGTAAAATAAAATTATATGGATATAAATAAAGTACATTTTGATGAAACTAAACAATCACAACTCCCGTTTGTTGAGATGCTTATTAATATGGGATATCGATATATTCCCACAGCTGAAATTATGGCAGAGAGAGGTGGTGATACAAGCAAGTTTATTTTGAAAAATACGGCAATGGAAAAATTGAGTGAAATTAATGGATATGAAATCGGTGGAGAAGGTTTTAAGTTTAGCGAGAAGGATGTAAGAGAAGCTATTGATGAACTTGAAAATATTCAATTTGAGGGGCTGATTGATACTTCAAAAAAGATTTATTCCATGATCATGCCTACTTCTGGTGGAAAGACTGTCAGGGTTACGCAAAACGGCAAGAGTGTTTCAAAGAATTTTAGATTTATAGACTTTGAAAATCCAGAGAATAATGATTTCGCGGTGGCGGTAGAATTTGAGGCAATGGGAAAAAATGGCATTAGGCCGGATATTGTAGTTTTTGTTAATGGTATACCGTTTGCAGTGATTGAAAATAAAAAATCTTCTGTTTTGGTTGACCAAGCGGTTAGTCAGCAAATAAGGAATCAAGGGGCAGAATATTGTCCGAAATTGTTTGTATATCCGCAGTTATTGGTGGGGGCAAATAAAGAGGAGCTGAAATATGGCACCACGGGAACACCGAATAAATTCTATGCAAGTTGGAAAGAGAAGGATGTTGATATTAAGACGATTGATAAAAAAGTCAGCAAAGTGGTTGTTAAAAAGATTGATGACAGTATTTATAATATATTACTTCATGATTTAAATGGTTCTATTTACGGCTATAAGCAAAATTTGGAGAGAACTATAACAGAACAAGACAGATCTGTTTTTTTGCTTTTTACCAAAGACAGACTACTTGATTTAACAAAAAATTATATTTTGTATGATGCTGGAGTTAAAAAGGTGATGAGATATCAGCAATATTTTGCTATCAAGAAAATGCTCCTAAGAATTGAAGAAACTGAAGACGGCATCAAAGGTGAAAGGCGTAAGGGCGGTATGATTTGGCACACACAAGGATCGGGAAAGTCACTTACCATGGTTATGTTTGTTAAAGCTTTGATTGAAAATCCACACATAGTAAATCCCCGAGTTCTGATAGTAACTGATAGAAAAGATTTAGATAGACAGATTAAAACCACCTTTCAAAATAGCGGGTTAAAGAAAGATGTTATTCAAACTACCAGTGGTGAGCATTTAATCAACTTGATTAATAAAACGGATTTAAGAGTCGTGACTACTTTAGTTCATAAATTCCGTACTGCTGGAAAAAAAACAGGAGTAGTTGATTTGGATGAGAATATTTTTGTATTAATCGACGAAGGGCACCGTGGGCATAATGGAATATCAAATCTTGAGATGAACAAGATTATTCCGAATGCTTGTTATATTGCGTTTACTGGCACGCCATTACTTAAGAATGAAAAATCAACACATAAGTTTGGTACATTTATTGATAAATATACCATTGATGATGCTTTGACTGATGGCATTATTTTACCTTTGATATATGAGGGAAGATATGTTGATTTAGTACAAGACAGAAAAGAGATCGATCGCTTATCAGATAGAGTAATGGATGATTTGAATGATAAGCAAAAATATCAATTACAAAAAAAAATTGAGAATAAAATTATCAAAGATAATCCGAAGCGCATTAATGAAATAGCCTATGATATTGAAAAGCATTATTTGAAACAATTTAAGGACACCGGGTTAAAGGCGCAGATTGTGGCTCCGTCAAAATTTTCTGCTACGTTATTTCAGAAATATTTTGATAATAGTGGAAAAATTACAACTTCGCTCGTAGTATCGGACGAAAACGGTATTATTAGTGAGGAAGATGGACATAAGAGAGACGTAGAGGCGTATTTGAAAAAAATAAAAGAAAGTCACCAGAGCCTATTGTCTTATGAGAAAGAGGTGATTGAAAGCTTTAAGCACAATGATGATGGAGTGGAAATATTAATTGTGGTTGATAAATTGCTAACCGGCTTTGATGCTCCGAGAAACACAGTTTTGTATTTAGCAAAAGAACTGCATGATCACAATTTGCTTCAGGCGATAGCTCGGGTTAATCGTTTATATGAAAATAAAGTATTACCAAAAACAGCCGGTTACATTATCGATTATTCTGAAAATGCTAATAATATCAAAACAGCTATGGAGCTTTTTGGTAATTATGACGAGAATGATGTAAAAGGAACATTGATTGATGTTGATGAAAAGATTGAGGAACTAGAAAAAAGTTACAGTGTTTTACACGACTTCTTTAAGACTGTTAAGGGCGATGATGAGGCATATATTCAGTCGCTAGAGGAAGAACCGCATAGAAAAGAGTTTTATGATGCGTTAAATTTATTTTTAAAGAACTTTAATGAGTGTATGGTTTTGCAAGACTTTGTTCATGAGTTCAAAAATCTTGATACATACAGAGGCGAACTGAAGAAGTTCATGGAACTTAGGAAAACTGCCAGTGTCAGGTACGCTGATCGGGTTGATTTTGACAAGTATAAACAAGCGCTTATAAAGATAATGGACGACAACATAAAAGCCGATGAAGCAGAACTTTTAACAAGGCAAATCACCATAACTGACCGAGAGGCGTTTGATAAAGCAGTAGAGGAGCTTGGGTCAGATAAATCAAAGGCTGAAGCAATAGCAGCGCAAACACAAAAAACTATTACAGAACAGTTAGAAGCTGATCCAGTTTTTTATCAAAAATTCTCTGATAAAATAAATGAGATTTTGGAGAAAATGAGAAAGAAGAAACTGGCAGACATTGAAGCACTCAAACAGATGAAGTTAATTACCGATGAGGTGCTAAATAAGAAAGATGACACTATTCCGACAAAATTACAAAACAAAAAAGGTGCCGATATATTTTTTAGAAACTTGGAAGTGGATTTTGTAAAGCATAAGCTATCAGAGGATAAATATATAGATATAGTTATAAATGTTTTTGATTGTTTGAAAAAAGAGGCAATCGTGGATTGGTACAGAAATAGTGAGGTTAAAAGAATAATTTTCAATAAACTAGATGATTATTTATATGATGAAGTTGTTACAGGTCAAGGTGTTAAATTAACAAGCGATGATATCAAAAACATAATTGATAAGGTCATTAAGTTGGCTACTGAAAATTATCAGCTTTTTTAAATATGGAAAAACAAATATTTAAATATGGGAGTTATTCCTATGAATATTATTTAGTGAGACAGGTAAGGAAGACTATAAGTCTAATTGTTCAGCCGAGCCTTAAGGTCATTTTAAAGTGTCCGATAGATTGTGATAGTCAAAAGATTGAGAAGTTTTTGAAGAACAAATGGAAATGGCTGGAAAAACAATTGTCGTTTTTTAAAAAATTTAACAGTAAATCAAATAAAAAAGAATATTGTTCCGGGGAAAGTTTTTTGTATTTAGGCAGACAGTATAAGTTATTGGCTAGAAAAGGTACGGTTGATGAGGTTAAGTTAAAATATGGGAAAATAATGTTGATCACAACTGGGTCGGTTAGTGACAAAGGTAAAAATAAAAAAATACTTAATGGTTGGTATTCGAGCAGGGCTGAAATAATTTTTAAAGAACAATATAAAAAAGTTTTGAAAAACTTTAGTTATGATTCTGAACCAA
>CAZJRJ010000014.1:0-13123 GCA_964548635.1 uncultured Gammaproteobacteria bacterium
GGTTTAGGGATAATTCTTCTTTTCCAGAGATGGAAATACAGGATTTAGATAAAATGCACGGAATGGAAGTTTGTATTAGCACTAGTGCTAATACAAAAGAAGAGGGGTTGGAATTGTTTAAATTATTAAAGTTTCCTTTCAAAGATATAAAATAAGATAATAGTATAATTAAAATAATATTTATATGGCCAGAAAAGCGATGATAGAAAAATCAAAAAAGAAGCCAAAATACTCTACCAGAGTTATTCGAAGATGTTGGCGTTGCGGTAGAAATAAAGGCTATATGAGAGATTTTGACTTATGCAGAATTTGTTTTAGAGAGTTGGCTGATAACGGAGATTTACCGGGAATTACAAAGAGTAGCTGGTAATTTTATGAAATTAATTTGAATATGTATTAATTTTTATAAGTCTTTGAAGAATTATAAAAATAATAAAAAAGTTTATAAATAATTTAATTATTATGACAGATCCAATCGCAGACATGCTTACAAGAATTAGGAACGGAGCCGCTGTAGGAAAAAAGGAGGTTGTTTTGCCTATGAGTAAAATTAAATATGAAATAGCCAAAATGTTAGAAAAGGAGAAATGGATAAAAAGAGCAGAGGTAATAGATCCTGCTGATAGTGCTTTGTTGGATGAAAAGGGGGAGAGGGAAGAAAAGGACACTATTTTCAAAAGTTTAAAAATTTCCATTAAATATAAGAAAAGCGGAAAGCCTTTTATCTCACATATTAAAAGAATCAGTCGACCTGGTTTAAGAATTTATGTTAATAAAGATGAAATACCAGAAGTTTTAAATAATTTTGGAATTGCTATAATTTCTACGCCTCAAGGATTAATGACCAATAGGGAGGCTAGGGTCAAGGGTGTTGGCGGAGAAGTTATATGTGAAATATATTAATCAATAATTTATAGAAATATGTCCAGGATAGGAAAATTGCCAATAGAATTTTTAGAAAGCACTCAAGTTAATATTGATAATGGTTTTATTACTGTTAAAGGTTCAAAGGGAGAGCTAAGGAGAGAGCTTAACGATTTGGTTAAAGTTGAGATTAGGGAAAATAAAATTGTTTTAAGTATTGATGATTTTGAGGACAAAAAGAAAAAGGCTTTTTGGGGTCTTTATAGAAGTTTAATTAATAACATGGTAAAAGGAATAGAAGAAGGTTTTGAAAAAAAATTAGAGATAAATGGGGTTGGTTATTCTGCTTCGTTGAGCGGCAATATCTTGATTGTGAAGGCTGGTTACTCTCACCCTGTGGATTTTTCATTACCAGAAGGAATTTTGGCCCAGGTAGAAGGAAATGTAATTACTATAAGCGGAATTGATAAACAATTGGTTGGAGAAGTAGCTGCTCAAATAAGAAAGATAAGAAAACCAGAACCATACAAGGGTAAGGGAATTAAATATATTGATGAGGTTATTAGAAGAAAAGAGGGGAAGACTGCTGCCAAAGGTGAATAGAATCTTTGATATAAATTTATTTAATGTTAGAATTTAAATATGAATGAAAAAAAATTAAAAAGAGAAAGAAGACATAAAAGAACCAGGGCTAAAATTACTGGTACAACCTTAATTCCAAGATTGAGTGTTTTTCGTTCCAATGATAGGGTTTTTATCCAATTAATAGATGATTCTTCGGGAAAGACATTGGCTAGCGTTAATAAGAATGAAGTAAAAACCACTAAAGGAAAAAATAAAACTGAAGTCGCTTTTGAAATGGGAAAAATAATAGCCGATAAGTCGAAGAAGATAAATATTGAAAAGATTGTTTTTGATAAGAGTGGTTATAAATATCACGGTCGTGTTAAGGCAGTGGCAGAAGGGGCTCGTGAAAATGGATTAAAATTTTAATTTATTAAATTAATTATAAATATATTATATGGATACTACCGATAAGAAACAACCTCAAAAGACAAGCCAGCAAGCAAATTATCCTAAAAAAGAAGGTACTGAAAAAGGGGTTAAAGTTTTTTCAAAAAATAGACCGGAAAACAGAGGAGGATTTAAAAAAGGAGGATTTAAAGGCGGTGATAGAAAAGAGGAATTTGAACAGAGAATTTTAGATGTTGCTAGGGTAACTCGTGTTATGGCTGGTGGTAAAAGAATGAATTTTAGGGTTTGCGTTGGTATTGGGGATAAAAAAGGACGTGTTGGTGTCGGATTAGGCAAAGGTAAAGATATAGCAATAGCCGTAAATAAGGCAGTAAATAGAGCTAAAAAAGATATAGTTACTGTTCCTATAATAGATGGCACAATTCCTCATGAAATTAAAGAAAAACATGGTGCTGCTCAGATTTTTTTAAAGCCGGCTAAAGCAGGTAGTGGTGTTATTGCGGGTGGAATAGTTAGAATAATTTTAGAATTGGCTGGAATTAAGAATATTTCTGGTAAGATTTTAGGTACTAACAACAAAATGAATAATTCTTTTTGTACTTTAGAGATTTTGAAAAATTTAAGAAAAGTTGATAATACTGAGAGTAAAGAAGAAGAAAAAAGTGATAATAAGAAAAAGACTGAGAGTAAAGAAAAAAAATAAGATAATAAAAAAATATGACTTTATCATTAGATTCAATAAAAAGCAAAACCAAAAATAAGAAAAGTAGAAGAATAGGTAGGGGAGACGGTTCTGGCAGAGGAACATATAGTGGAAAAGGTATAAAAGGGCAAAAATGTAGATCAGGAGTTAGTGGTCTTAAACGTTTGGGTATGAAAACTCAAATTAAAGAAGCTCCTAAGAAAAGAGGTTTTAATTCTAATAGACCATCCAATCAGGTGGTTAAAATAGAAGCTATCAATAAGAACTTTAAAGATAGTGATAAAATAAATCCAGAGATACTGATGAAAATGGGCTTGATTAAGAGTCCTAAACTTCCAATAAAAATATTAGGCAGTGAAGATCTCAAAATAAAGAAATTGTCTGTTTCTAATATAAAATTGAGCAAAACAGCCCTTGATCAACTGGTAAAACAGGGCGGAAGCTTAAAATAATAATTTTTTATGGATAAATTAATTCAAATATGGAAGGCTAAAGATTTAAGGAAGAAAATTATATTTGTCCTTCTCATGTTGGTTGTTTTTAGATTGGCAGCAAGTGTGCCCATCCCTGGAGTTAATACAGAGGCTTTAAGAGAGCTCTTTGCATCCAGTCAGGTTTTAGGTATGATGAATCTCTTCTCAGGAGGAGGCATGCAGACCTTTTCGGTCGTTATGATGGGGGTAATGCCTTATATCACGGCCGCTATTATATTTGAGTTACTTCCTATGGTCATCCCTCAATTAGAAGAAATGAAAAAAGAAGAGCAAGGAAGACAGAGAATAACAATGTGGACTAGGTGGTTAACTATTCCGTTAGCTGCTATACAGGCTTTTGGCATGATAACTTTACTTAGAAAGACTGCTCCGGCCGTTCTTGGCAATATATCAATTTTCGATTTAGGCTCCATGATAATAGTAATAACAGCAGGAACTATATTTCTTATGTGGATTGGGGAGCTTATTACTGAAAAGAAAATCGGAAATGGTATTTCTCTTTTAATTTTTGCGGGAATTGTGAGTCGTTTACCCCAAGTAATTCAACAGACTATTGTTGGTTATACCGCGAGTCAATTTTTTATTATAATAACTTTTATTGCAATAACTTTAATTACGATTGTTGGAGTGGTGATAATTAATGAAGGACAGAGAAAAATACCAATTCATCACGCTAGACAGATGAGGACAGGTTCTAGTTTAGGAGGAGGGGAATCATTTCTTCCTCTTAAAGTTAATATGGCAGGGGTTATCCCTATTATATTTGCCATAGCAGTGGTGACTTTTCCTGGGATGATAGCCCAATTTTTAGTCCAGGCTGATTCAGCTTGGTTAGTAAGTACTGGTAATTGGATAAATGGTCTTTTTCAAAATCAACTTATTTATGCCATGCTTTACTTTATTTTAGTTTTTGCTTTTACTTATTTTTATACCGAGGTAACTTTTGATCCTAAAAAAATAGCTGAAAATTTACAAAAACAAGGTGCTTTTATCCCTGGAATTAGGCCTGGTAAAAACACAATAGATTATTTAGCTTATATTACACATAGAATTACTTTTTTCGGAGCCTTGTTTTTAGGATCAATTGCTATTCTACCTCTAATAATGCGTTATTTTACCAATATTCAGTCCTTGGCTATTGGAGGCGCTAGTCTTTTAATTGTGGTATCAGTAGCAACAGAAATAGTTAAACAAATAGAATCCCAATTAACTATGAGAGAATATGAGGGCTTAGATTAATTATTTAGAGAAGATTTAGATATAAAAACCGCCTAAAAAGGTGGTTTTTTGTTTTTGAAATTAATATTTATATGTGTTATAATTAAGTAAATATAATTAAGAATAATTATGTCTACAAGAATATCTAGACAAGATATTAGAAAATCTTTCCAGGGTAAAAATATTGATAGTGATGTTAGGAAAAAAATAGGTGATTATTTTAATAATAGTTTTAGCAGTGTAGAGGTTAAGAATAAGTTAGCTAGTGAGCTAGCTAATAGAACAAAGTTTTCTAGGAAAAGTAAGTATAGAGAAATGGGCCTAAATGAGGATGAAAGAGAAGAAATTGAGAGTTTTTTACCTGGCAACGATTTGGGTGATTAGTTATAGAGAATATAAAAGTTTAGATTAATTTTAATTTAAGACAATAATTATGTCTACTACAAAGTTTACAAGAGAAGAACTTAAAAGATCTTTTCAGGGTAAAAGCATCTCGCCTCACCTTAGAGAAAAAGTAGGTGATCATTTTAATGATCATTTTAATAGTATAGAATTTAAAAGAAAGATGTATGGTGAGCTGGCTCGTAAAAATATATATACAAGAAAGAAAATGTATAGAAAAATGGGCTTGAATCGTACCGAGATAAGAAAAATGGAAGGCTATATACCTAAAGTTGAGGATGAAATAAAAAAAAGTAGTCCAGTTTCTAGTTCTAAGAAAACAGGAAGCTCTTTTTTTGGCTTATTTCCTAAAAAAAGGGAGGTAAATAAAACTGTTTTAACCGATAAACAGAAAAGGAGAAATATTTTTGAATCAAGGCGTACTTCCAAAGAAGTGGGTGATAAAGTAGGAAGTGTGGCAGGAACTGGTTTTGAGCAAAGTAATATAGGTTTTGGAGGTGGAGATGTAAATGTTAGTCATAGGGTAAGTAGTCTTAAATCGTCTGAGGATATTTCTGGAAAAGGGTTTGCTAGAAAGGTAGGCACACCTCATAAATCAGGTAGGGCCAATGTTGGTTTTTCCAAAGATATATCTGAGGGCATTGATGGTGGCAGGAGTTCATCTCCTGACTCTTATCCTAAGAGGCCTATTGGTTTTTAATCTAAAATTTTTGATTTATGATTTGGTTAATAATATTTTTGTTATTAGGATTTATTCTTTTGATAAAAGGGGCTGATCTTTTAGTTGATGGCTCATCTTCTATTGCTAAGAAATATAAAATTTCCAATCTTGTTATTGGTTTAACTATAGTGGCCTTCGGCACTTCTGCACCTGAATTATTGATTAGTGCAATAGCTTCTTTTGGGGGAAATTCAGGAATATCACTGGGTAATATAATCGGTTCCAATATATCAAACACCCTATTAATATTGGGTGTCATTTCCATAATTTCTCCAATAGTAATTAGCGAAAGCACTGTAAATAAAGAAATACCTTTTTCTTTTTTAGCAATTTTGGCTCTGGGTTTTTTAGTTAATGATTTTTTATTAAACGGAGGAGGGGAAAGTATTCTAACTCGTGGAGATGGTCTAATTCTTCTTCTATTTTTTATAATTTTTATCTACTATACTTTTGGCTTGTCCAAAAAAAGCAGAGGGATTTTGGATGATCTAGGAAAAGATGAGCTTGAAGAAATACATGAGCATAAAACTTGGATTTCTTATAGTATGATACTTGGAGGCTTAGCTCTCTTATTTCTAGGCGGAGAATGGATAGTGAGTTCTGCCTCTGATTTAGCTTATACTCTCGGACTCAGTCAATCTTTAATTGGTTTATCTGTAGTGGCCCTAGGAACATCACTTCCCGAGTTAGCTGCTTCTATAACTGCAGCTAGAAGGGGTAAGGCAAATATGGCCGTAGGTAATATTATTGGATCTAATATATTTAATCTTTTATGGGTTTTGGGATTTAGTTCAATTATTAGACCCATTGTTTATAAATCTTTTTTAAATATAGATATTTTAATATTGGCAGCCGTAACTATTTTTCTTCTCTTCTTGATTTATATGGGCAAAAAGAATATCTTAACAAAAAGAGAGGGAATTATTCTTTTGTTTTTGTATTTTTTCTATATAACCTATCTTATTATAAGGGGTTAAGTTGTGAAATGTATAAAAAAATATTATTTTGAGAAATCTATGATTAAGATAAAAAACTCTAAAGAAATTAAGAAAATGAGAAGGGCCGGTAAGTTGGCGTCTCAAACTCTTGACTTTATTGAATCATATATTAAAGTTGGTGTGTCTACGGGAGAATTAAATAAACTTTGTCACGATTTTATATTGGAAAACAAGGCAATACCAGCTCCTTTAAATTATCAAGGATTTCCTGCTAGTATATGTACTTCAATTAATAATATTGTTTGTCACGGCATCCCTTCTTTTAAAGATATTTTGAAAGAAGGAGATATAGTAAATGTGGATATCACAGTGATATTGGATGGTTATCATGGAGATACATCGCGCACTTTTCTAGTCGGGAATGTTCGTAGGGAAGTGAAAGATTTAGTAAAAAGATCTGAGCAGGCCATGTATGAAGGTATAGAAGCAATAAAGCCAGGGGCTTATCTGTATGAGGTTGGCAGGGCAGTAGAAAAATATATTAATAAGTTTTCATATTCAGTAGTGCGAGATTATGGTGGCCACGGTATTGGAAGGGGTTTTCACGAAGACCCTAACGTTCTTCATTATTATAGCTTCGAAAATAAAATAAAGTTAAGAGAAGGAATGACCCTTACAGTAGAGCCTATGATAAATCAAAGTAAATCATATGAAGTGATTACAAGCCGTGAAGACGGATGGACAGTAACAACTAAAGATGGAAATTTGAGTTCTCAATTTGAGCACACTGTACTTGTTACCAAAGATTCTTATGAAATTTTAACTAAAAGTTAATTATGGCTAAATATAAGAATTATTTAGGAATAGATTGGGGAGAGAAGAGGATTGGTTTAGCTTGTGCTAATGAGGAGGTTAAAATAGCCACCCCTTGGAAGGTAATTGGTAGTTTGGAAGAATTATTTAAAATAATAGATGAGGAAAAAATAGATGAGGTTATTGTGGGGGCCCCATATAAAATGCATGATATAAAAGCTGCACTTCACCCTAAATTTGAATTTTTTTTATTAGAATTTAAGGAAAATATAAATATTCCTATAAAAGAGGTTGACGAAAGACTCTCTAGTAAGACTGCTGATTCTTTTATAGGCTCTTCAAAACAAAAAGCTCCTCGCGATGCTTCTTCGGCCATGGTTATATTGCAACAATATTTAGATTCCCTTCATTAATAAAAGAGTATTATGGAGGATACATATAACACTAAGGCTATTATTTTAAGAAGAACTCCCTACAGGGAGAGTGATTTAAGGTTAACCGTTTATACTCCCGAACATGGAAAAAAAATTTTAATTGCGCGCGGTGCTTTAAAACAAAAGGCCAAATTGACTGGCCATCTAGAGCCATTGGTTTTATCTGACGTGATGATAGTTAGAGGAAAAAATTATGATTATATTGGTTCGGCTCAAGGTAAGAAGTTCTATTTAAATATAAAGAGTGATTTAGAAAAGACAAAATACGCTTCCTTAATATTGAAAACTGTAGATAAATATACTCGTGAAGATGATGATTTTAGTCCAGGTTTATTTTATAAATTCGTTGATTTTCTAGATACCTTAGAAGAGGATGATCGGATAGTAAGTAATGACCTATTATACATTTCTTTTCTATTTAAGATATTGTTTTTTCTGGGGTTTTGTCCTAACTTTTATAAATGTCTTGATTGTAAAAAGGAAATAAAATATGAAAATTTAATTTTTGATATTTCTAACGGAGGGATTGTGTGCCCCAAGTGTTTGGATAAAGGCAATATTATATTAGAAAAATCTAAAATTATTAAGATATCACCTGATTGTCTTAAGGTTGTTAGATTCTTGATTCAAAGCGATTTTTATAAGATAAAAAAATTAAAAATAGAAGATGATATTTTTAAAGAAATTTTGATCTTAATAAACTCTTTCTATAATTATCATTTATAATTTAACATATATCATATTTCTTTGACATAATATTAAATTTTGTTACAATAATTATATGGATAGTATAATAAAATTACAATTAAATATTATTTGGTGGAACGCTTATGAGGATAGGCGGTAGTTTTGTGTTTAATTTTTTAGACTTACACCGCCTACGGGGCGGTGTTTTTTATTTACTTAATATATTATTTATGAAAAAATTTATTTTTTATAATTCAGCAACGTTTTTTTGGCGATTTTTTCAATTTGGTTGTCTCATTAATTTTTATTAATTAAGATTAAAAATATGAAAAATAATATAAAAAATTATCACAACACCCCTGATAAAAAAGGATATTTTGGAGAATACGGTGGCCAGATAATACCCCCACAATTAAAGCCCATTTTTGACGAAATCGCGATTAAATATGAAGAAAATAAAAACAATTCTAATTTCTTAAAAGAATATAATGACTTATTAAAAAATTATGTTGGTCGTCCTTCTCCGTTATATTTTGCAAAAAACCTTACAAGCAAATTAGGTGGGGCAAAAATATATTTAAAACGCGAAGATCTTAATCATACTGGTGCCCATAAAATTAATCATACGCTCGGAGAGGCTTTATTGGCAAAAAAAATGGGGAAGAAAAAATTATTAGCTGAAACAGGAGCTGGGCAACACGGGGTAGCCTTGGCAACTGCCGCTGCTATTGTTGGTATTAAATGCGAAATCCATATGGGGTCAATTGATATTAAAAAACAGTATTCAAACGTTATTAGGATGAAACTACTTGGAGCAAAAGTCATTGAAGTAAATTCTGGAGGAAGATGTTTAAAAGATGCTGTTGATAGTGCTTTTGAGGCTTTTTTAAAAGATCCTCAGAATATTTTTTTTGGAATTGGTTCAGTGGTTGGCCCACACCCATTTCCGATGATGGTGCGCGATTTTCAGTCCATAATCGGAAAAGAAGCCAAAGAACAGATATTAAAACAAGAAAATAAGTTGCCAGATTATTTAATTGCCTGTGTTGGTGGTGGCTCAAATGCAATTGGTTTGTTTTATGAATTTTTGAATGATGAAGTAAAAATGATTGGCGTAGAGCCGGGTGGAAGAAGTTTTAAACCCGGGGATCATGCCGCTACTCTTACTTTAGGAAAACCAGGGGAAATACACGGAATGTTTACATACTTGCTTCAAGATGAGAAAGGGATCCCATTTCCAGTACACTCAATAGCTTCTGGTTTAGACTACCCAGGAGTTGGTCCTGTACACTCAGCCCTAAAGGATAAAAAACGTGTTAAATACACAACAATAAATGATAAAGAAGCTTTATCGGCTTTTCAAGAATTATCAAAGACCGAAGGAATTATACCAGCCCTAGAAAGTTCTCACGCCATTGCCCACGCAATTAAAATAGCACCTAAATTAAAAAGACAGGAGATAATAGTTGTAAATTTATCTGGTAGAGGAGACAAGGATGTTGATTATGTCGAAAAATTATTAAGTTAAACTGGTAAATGAAAAACTACAGAGACGTCTCTGTAGTTTTTCATTTCATTGACTGATTTAATATTTTCATTTATAATAGATATAATATAAGTTTTAAAACCGTTTAACCTTAGCTGACACTAGGGGAGGTGCGAGAAGAAATTTGCTTTGTGTAAAGATTAGAACTCGTCGGGTGGGCCCGTAAAAGCCCTAAAATAAGAGGCTCTATGTTTGAGCAAGCGGGGTGGTACCGCGGATTAAAAAAATTCGTCCCTGGATATCAAGAATATTGATATTTGGAGGCGAATTTTTTATTAATAATAATTTTAAATTTTATGCTTAGAACTAAAAACTGTGGAGAATTAAATAAAAAAAATGTTGGAGAAGAAGTAGGGCTTTGTGGCTGGGTTCACAGACGTCGAGATCACGGAGGTATTATTTTTATTGATCTTAGGGATCGCTATGGATTAACTCAGATTAAATTTGACCCTAAAATAAATGAAAGTTCTTGGAAGGAAGGAGATTTACTTAGAAGTGAATGGGTTGTAAGAGCTAAGGGAAAAGTTGTGGCGCGACCTACTGACATGATTAATAAAAAATTAACAACCGGGGAAATTGAAGTTGAGGTTTCAGAGTTGAAAATTTTCAGTAAAGCCAAGACTCCACCTTTTGAAATTGATGAAGAAAAGAAAATAGAAGTAAATGAAGAAATTAGAATGAAATATAGATATCTGGATTTAAGAAAGCCGGATATGAACGAAGTTATTCAGAGAAGGCATAGATTTATCAAATTTATAAGAGATTATTTATCAGACTTGGATTTTATAGAAATTGAAACTCCAATTTTAAGTAAAAGTACTCCAGAAGGGGCTCGAGACTTTCTAGTCCCTTCTCGTCTTCATCCTGGTGATTTTTATGCTCTTCCTCAGTCTCCTCAGCAATATAAACAGCTTTTAATGCTTTCTGGAATGGATCGTTATTTTCAAATTGCACGATGCTTTAGAGACGAGGATACCAGGGGAGATAGACAGGCAGAATTCACTCAACTTGATATTGAGATGTCCTTTGTTGAAGATGAGGATGTCCTAAATCTTACAGAAGATATGTTTATAAAGGCGATTAAGAAAATTTTCCCAGAAAAGAAAATATTAAAAGAGCCTTTTGTCAGGTTAAATCATGAAGAGGCGATGTTAAAATACGGAATTGATCGACCTGATTTGCGTTTTGGTTTAGAAATTAATGATTTAACTGATATTGTTAAGGATTGCGGATTTAAGGTCTTTGCTGATGCTGTAAAAAATGGGGGAGTGGTCAGAGCTATTTGCGCGACCGGCGCTTCTAAGTTTAGTAGAGCACAAATAGACGAGTTGACTAAATTTGTTGCCGATTTTGGTGCTAAAGGACTTGCTTATATAATAGTTAAAGGTGAAAATGAATTTCAGTCTCCCATTATTAAATTTTTAGGCGATGATTTGACCAATGAAATTGTAAAAGAGATGGGAGCCAAGACCGGAGATATTATATTTTTTGGAGCTGATAAATTAAAAGTTGTTCGAGACAGTTTAGGGGAACTTAGAAATGAATTGGCTAGAAAATTAGATCTTATTGATAATGAGGTTTTAGCCTTTGGTTTTATTGTTGACTTTCCTTTATTTGAAGAAGACAAAAAAGAAGGTAATTTTGCACCTGAACACCATATGTTTACAAGGCCAAAAGATGAAGATTTGGAATTACTTGAAAAAGATCCTTCAAAAGTGCGTTCTTATCAATATGATTTAGTTTGTAATGGAATAGAGGTTGGTGGTGGAAGTATTAGAATTCACGATAAGATAACACAGGAAAAGATTTTTGATTTAATCGGCTTTAAAGAAGAAGATAAAAAAAGATTTGGACACTTTCTTAAAGCATTTGAATATGGCGTTCCTCCTCATGGGGGAATCGCTCCTGGGATTGATAGGCTTTTAATGGTTCTAATGAACAAAAAGAGTATTAGAGATGTTATGGCTTTTCCAAAAACTGGAGATGGTCGTGATTTAATGATGAATGCTCCTTCAGAAGTAGAAGAGAAGCAATTAAAAGAATTAAGTATTAAATTAAGAAAGGATTAATATTCTATTTAAGAAAACAAAAATCAGCTTTAATCTAGGGCTGATTTTTGCTTTTAGCTTGTTTTTGGGGTATAATATTAGTAGGTTAATATTATTTTAGCCCATCAATATGATTTGTAATAAAAAAATATGTCAAAAAATAAACAAAATAAGGCCCCAGTCAAGATTGTTAATTATCTTGAAAAAATGGGGATTAATCATGAAATTTTGGAGCACAAGACAGTTTATACTGCTATTGATGTTGCCAATACCCTAAAAAAGAAATTAAACCAGATCGTTAAGTCATTGGTAGTAAAGGCAGATCAGGATTATTATTTAGTGCTTCTTCCAGCTGATAAAAATTTAGATGAGGAAAAATTAAAAAAAATAATTGGAAAACAAAAGGGCAAGGAAGTTAAAACAGTAAAAATACCAGGAGAGAAGATTATGCAAAACGCTTTAAAAATAAAACAGGGAGCTTTGAGCGCTTTCGGTAAAGTGCATAAATTGCCAGTGATTATAGATAAGGAACTGGAAAAAGCTAAAAAAGCGATTTTTTCTACTGGAGGGTTAAATCATTCAGTAGAAATGAAGGTTAAGGATTTTATTAAGTCAGAAGGAGCTATTTTGGGAAATTTAGGAATTAAGAAAAAAATTAAGATTCAAAAGAAAACACCTTCAAAGAGAAAAAAGATAACTTCTAAAAAGACTGATAACAAAAAAGAGGTTGAAACAAAAGTTAAGAAAAAACCAACTAAAAAAGTAGTAAAAAAGAGCATTAAGAAAAAGAAATAAACTCTATAAATATTATGCTTCAGATAAAAATTGAAAATTTTGAAGGTCCCTTGGGACTACTTTTAAAATTGATTGAAAAGCAGGAAATGGATATAACCAAGGTTAGTTTGGCTACTATAGCAGATCAATACGTGAAATATATAAGGGAGGCTAAGGACAGGATAAAATCTGAGGATATTGGAGATTTTTTGGTTGTTGCTGCTCGTTTATTGTTCATAAAATCAAAAATGCTTCTTCCATATTTGGACTGGGGAGGGGAGGAAGATACTGATGAACTAGAACAACAATTAAAAATATACAAGGAATTTTTAGAAGCTAGTAAAAAAATAGAGGAAATAGTAAAGAGGGAAAATTTTATGTTTTTTCCGCAGAATGTTAACAATAGAAAAAGAATGTCCGATAAGGAAGATGATGTTTATTTTTTTCCACCTAAAAATTTGAAATTAAACGATTTAAAGACAATATTTAAGGAGATTATAAATAAG
>CAZJRJ010000015.1:0-12835 GCA_964548635.1 uncultured Gammaproteobacteria bacterium
AAAAATAATCTATATCTTAATGGTAAAGGATAGGTTGTTTTTCGTCAATACAACGGAAAACTGGCAATCAAAAACCAGCAGTCCTCTGGCGAGAGACTACTGGTAGGCGAAATCCAAAAAAAATCCAAATACCCAATTACCAAATCCCAAATTTCTTTACCGACGCACACAACGAACACTATAAGCATTGTAGGTATTGCTGACGTAGTAGGAATAGCAGTCACTAAACCTAACAAAATACGCGCCGTAGGAGGGAGTGGAGGACCAGTAAACACCCGCGCTAGGATTAAATTCTCCACTACGATAAGAATTTTTATTAGCGCAAATACATGCTAATTCAGGTTCTGTAGGCAATGATAACCCAAGCGCTGTACAAGCACTTTTTGCGCTCGTCCAATCATACCTTGAGTTTAAATCAGACTCAAGGACAAGTATTCCTCGACTATCATAACATGGGCCTTCAATTAGATGCGGCATCACAACTGAACCATTTTTTACTAACAAGGGCCAGTCGGTTAAATTATTTTGATCAACAAATTGCGTTCTATCATCGGCACTTGCAGCATCTTTAAAATCCCCTAAGGAAAAATTAGCATCAGTGTTATCCACCATATCCTGTGATCCGCTTGTCATAGTTATATTTCCGCTACCGTCTATTGTAATATTAGAATCTTTTGAAGCGTATTCAGTCCATAGACCGTCGTCAGGATGAACAGCCACATTCGTAGTAGAAGTACTCCAACTGCTCTGTGTCCAAGTAAAGGTAGCAGCCTGAGACTGAAAAATTGCTGGGAAAATAAGTGATGATAGTAAACCAACTATAACACTACCTATTACGAGAAGAATCAAAGTCCCCGCCGATATAGTAGCAGCTCGTCTTTGTTTAGTTTTATGCACATTAAATAATTGTTTATGACTTGCTTTAGTGGTAGCGTTTCCTTTTTCTTTTTCTATAAAAAGTAAGGCTTTCCCATGCAATTCATGAGCCTCATCCTTTATTACCACGTAACCGGCGTCAGCTGACTTAAAAAGCACAATCAAAGAAGCAAGAAACTTCAAATAAAAACCAGGTGTTCCTTTTGCTCCCTTTTTATCTGTCTTAAACTTAATTCTATAATATTCACGCTTTAGAAGTGTCCTAATCACCGGGATAGACAAATCTCCGACATAGGAAATTAGAGCCAAACCAGCAACTAAATAAACAAGGTCAAGGGCAATCATCCAATAACCCAGAAGAGGAATTAAAAAAATATTAAGCGTAAATATTAAAGCCAAACCCATGGCAGTAGCTAGACTTCCGAGTAAATAAGTTACTAATTTGTACATAAAATTTATAATTATTTTTATATTTTAATTTTGTTTATATTATACCACAAGAATGAAAGAGGGGGAAGAGAAATTCAGCCTTAGCCCACAGCCTACCAGTAGTCTCTCGCCAGCCTGGCTTACCAGTAGTCTCTCGTAAGAGGACTGCTGGTTTTTGATTACCAGTTTTTCGTTGTAGTCCTCCCGCCGAGACGGGAGAGACTACAACTAGGCTAAGTCCTCTCACCAAGGCAACAGAGACTACAACTAGGCCAAACTAAATTATAATTCGTTATTCATTATTCAAATCAAAACCGTCCTAAAACCTATAATATTTTAACGATTTCGGAATAATAAATTTCCAAATCTCCTACATTATCTTTTAAAACCTTATAAATTATTTTTCTGTCAATTTGCCCATACTCATGAACTAATAAATTCCTCAAACCAATCATACAAGTGATGTTATCCGCAGTTTTCTTACTTATAATTTTTTGAGAATACAACAAAGACACCATTTCATAGTTATCCTCGGGTCTTTTTAATCCTTTATCAATTATTATTAAATGTCCAACATCAATAACAATCTGAATACAAAGCTGTAAATATCTTTCTACGCTTCCAAATAAATAAAAATCAGAAATAAACTTTTTTTGGCTACTAACCTCTTTGCTTATTTGTTTTAAATATTTTAAATATTCTCTAAAATTTTCTAACTTTGCAAATATTTTATTTTTAGCAATTTGGGTCATAGAATTATTTTAATTTAATCTCCTTAATCATACGCTCCTTGTATATCTCTATAATTGGTTTATAGTCTTGGTATTTTTGTATTGTTTCTAATTCAAAATCAATTCTAAAAGAATAATCACTATCAAAAATCAACTTTCCTTCTTTTATAACTACAAATTTAAAAAAAGAAGATTTTACCTGATTCAAAATTACCAAGTCCAATTTATCGGTTTCTAAAATTTGACTTATTTTTTTAATTAAGCCCATACGAATAGTAAAAAAACTATCTTGCAAAATACTGTCAGAAAGATAAACTGCAATATCAAAATCACTATCTTTAACTATATTTTGATTAACTCTTGACCCAAAAAGGTAAGCAAAAACAACGCCATCATCTTGAAAAAGTTTCTTTAATTTGCCCATTTGCTTATTATTTAAATGCCTTTCTTTCTTGTCTTTGTTTATATTTTTTCTACCTTTAATAAAATAAAAAACTTTAGGCGGGGCGCCTATCTTGTCTAAAATATCGTCTTTCAACAACTTTGCTAAGTGCTTACGAACAGCTCTATCACTAATCCCTAAATAATCAGACAGCTCCCTACCACTAGTCTGCTCTTTAACTTTTAAATAATCAATAATTTTCTCAGAAGTTTTCATATCTAAATTTTAGTTCCTAATTATAGGTTACTAGGAACTTTTTAATATGTCAATTAAATACAGTAACATGTAACGTTTGGTCTGCCAGCAGTCTCTCGGAAGAGGACTACTGGTTCATTTATAAAATCATAGTGTAGCCCTCCCGCCGATTAGCCTAGCCTAACAGTAGTCTCTCGAGAGAGGACTACTGGTTTTTGATTGCCAGTTTTTCGTAGTAATCCTCCCGCCGAGACGGGAGAGACTACAACTAGGCCAATCCTATCCGCCTTGGGCGGAAAAGCTTAAAGCTAGAAATCCTATCTTAAAATTTCCCTATAAACCTTAATATATTTACCGGCTGATGCTTCCCAAGAAAAATCTTTCTTCATTCCATTTTTCTGAAGTTCTTGCCACTTACTTTTATTATTAAAATAAACTTTTAAAGCTTTTTCTAGACTCACGTGCAATTTATGAGCATCAAATTCCCTAAATTTAAAACCAAGCTTAGAATCTACAGTATCAGCCAGTCCCCCAGTAGAGCGAACTACTGGCACAGCCCCATAACGCATAGCTATCATCTGCCCTAGACCGCAAGGCTCAAAACGGGAAGGCATTAAAAAAATATCAGAGCCAGCATAAATCTCTTGAGCAAAGCCAACATCAAACATTATATTAGCACTTACTTTGCCGGGATTAGCTTGGGCTAATTTTTCTAACCTTTTTTCATATCGCCTCTCCCCTGTTCCTAAAAAAACAAACTGGCAATCAAGCGAACATAAATCACTATCAATAAGTTCTAAACCTTTTTGCCAAGCTAGGCGAGAAACAAAACCCACTAAGGGAATATTTTTATCTTGAGGTAGACCACATTTTTTTTGTAAAAATAATTTATTCTTATCTTTTAAAGACAATGTCTTGTAACTATAATTATACTTAATAAATTTATCTTTTTCTGGATTAAAAAAATCAACATCTATACCATTTAGTATTCCGGAAATTTTATTTAAATTGTCTTTTATTACGCCATCTAGACCGGCCCCATATTCATGAGAGGCTATTTCCCTAGAGTAAGTAGGGCTGACCGTATTAACCCTATCAGCGTTCAATATTCCCTGAACCATAAAATTAATATCACCGTCTTGAGCATCATAACTCAAGGATTTAAGAGAATCCCTAGTTAAATTACCAGTTGAAAGAACCTCTGGATTACTTTTTCCCTGATAATTTAAGTTGTGGATAGTATAAAGAGTTTTATATTTGCCCCACTTATTTTTATTAGCCTTAATTAAATCACAAATTAGAGCACTATGAAAATCATGACAATGAATAACATTAGGATCAAAATCTAAATAAGGAGTAATAGTTAACACTGCTAAAGAAAAAAACAAGAACCTTTCCGAACTATTACCGTAGTATAATTCCTTTTTACCAAAATAATCTTTCTGCTCGATAAAATAAACCACCACCTTAGAACCAGGCAAATTAGCTTTCCACAAGCTAATATATTTACCCCTCCCCGATGATTCGATTTTTATCCGAGATTTTACTTTTTTTAATTTATATTTTTTCGCGTCAATCGAGCCATATTTGGGCATAATAATTCTCACTTCACAACCCTTTTTAACTAAAGCCGGGGGAAGGCTTCCAACCACATCAGCTAAACCTCCCACTTTGGCAAAAGGAGCAACTTCAGCAGAGACCATTAAAACTTTCAATTTATTTTTCATATTTTTTATAAAAACTTATTTAATTTTTACTTTTAATATATTCAACTTGCATTTTTCTTATTTCATAACCCGCTGCGGTTGGGGCCTTGATAGCAAAATTACAAGAAAATTCATTCATTAAAACTTTACCATTTTTTGCAACAAACAAATCATAACTCATCCAATGAAACTTCATCTTTTTATTAAAGTCTAGGCATATTTTAAGTGCTTCTTTGGGAATATCATTAAAATTAGCTCTTGATCCCTGGTCAATATTATGTTTCCAATCCCCCTCCGCTTCTCTCCAATAAGCACAAGCTACTTTATTACCAATAATAATTACTCGTAAATCCTTATCTCCCTCTACAAACTCTTGAGCTAAAAAATAATCCTTCATCGTTATATTATGGTGTTCCAAACCTTTAGGGCTAAAAATTTTTTCTATAAATTTCCTAGCCTCAATTTGGTTTTTTATTTTATAAACATGCCAACCACCATAACCGTGGGCGTCTTTCAAGACAAAAGGATATTTAATTTTTTTTATTATACTTAATGCTGTTTCTTTTTTAAAAGTAACGTAAGTTTTTGGTGTTGGGACTCGATGATATTTAAAAATATCATTTTCTTTAATCTTGTCTCCATAAGCAAAATACATATTCATATCAGGATAAATTTTTTTACCAATAATTTTTTCAATAAAAAATACCCGATCATGAATAATCCGGCAATTCTCTTCCTTGGAATCGGCATGCCAAATATAGGCATCAGCGCTCTTAATATTTAAAAGCCAATTAGCACCATCAATATCAAACCAAAAAGCATCAACTCCTAATTCTTTAGCATATTTTTTATAAACACGGTGTTCTCCATTATAAGCCTGGGCAATTCCTATTTTCATAAAATAAATAAAAAATAATGCATATTCGACAGAATTTATTTCATTATTTAAAAAAACATCCAATTAAATGGCTAAACAAATCCTATTATAATGTGCTCCGGAGAGGACTCGAACCTCTAACCCCTTGGTCCCCCGCCCGCCTTACTAAGGTGCCCTCGCCAGGATTCGAACCCGGAATATCTGGTCCGAAGCCAGACGTGATATCCATTTCACCACAAGGGCATATTTGGCGGGCAAGGAAGCTAAGTACTCTATCCAATTGAGCCACCGGAGCATATTTTATTATAGCTAATCTACATCCATTAAAAACAGACTAATCCGCCTTGAGTGGAAGCATTTATCTTAAAATAACACGAGATAAAAAAATTAGCAATTCTTTATTTTTTCTTCACTTCTTCTTCTTTTAATATTCTCTTAGCGATAAAAAATACAACCAGGCCTAAAATTATAAAATTAAATAATCCTTCAAAATCATATTTAATTGTTATTTATAATTTTCTCATAAATTTTCTCATACCCTTCTACCATTTTCTCTATAGAAAAATTTTTCTCTATAGATTCGCGACAATCTTTCCTATTAATTTTATCTACATTTTTTATTGCACTTACTAATTCTTTCTCATTTTTCACGACAAAGCCAGTTTTGCCATGCTTTACTATTTCTTTATTAGAGCCCGTATCCATAGTAACCACTGGGGTGCCACAAGCAAGTGCCTCTAATATGGAATTACTACAAGCCTCAAAAATCCTATTTGGCTGAATCAGGCAATAAGCATTCTTTAACAAACTTAATTTTTTCCTACCCTTAACTTCCCCCTTGTAAATTATATTTTTATTGTCTATAAAGGGCTCTATATATTTTTTAGTAAACTTACTGTCTCTATCTACTAGCTTCCCCGCTAAAATTAATTTCTTATTTAATCTTTTGGCTAGTTTAATTGCTATATCAACTCCCTTCTGTTCACTAAGTCGCCCTAAAAAAAGTAAATAATCTCCTTTTTTAAGAGAATAAGGGAAGTCATCCAAAGAAATACCGTTATAAACAAAGCCTTGCCAATTTAGGAAAGGTAAAAGTTTTTTTATAGCCTTTGAATTACAAACAAAGTTAAGATTTTTATATTTTTTTAAAAGATTTAGTTCATGATCAAAAAATTCTCCGTAACGGATAGAATGAAGAGAAGGAGTAGAAACTAAATCTCCGAATAAAACACTTTTTTGTTCCACGGCACAATGAATAATATCAAAATCTTTATGACGCCTAAAAGCCCCTGCTATATTTTCATATTCATGAATCTCAGAGTAATCATCGCAATATGGTTTTTCCCTTACTGAAAACAACTTTTGCGCTTTAGTTTTAGAATTTCCAGTAGCAAACAAGGCGACCTTATGCCCACTATCAACCAAACCATTAACCAAAGCTCCAACTGATGCGCCAGTCCCTCCGCTTGAGAAGGGAGTAGTTTCTTCCCAAAGTTTTGAGACAATCGCTATTTTCATAAATTAAGCTATTATTCTATTAATTTCTCTTAAATAGTCGCTATCAATCCTAAAATAATCCCAAGCTCTCTGGACTGGATAATTTCCCCTCTCATCAAGATGAAAATCAGAGCCTCCAGTTTCAGCTAAATTATATTTACGTGCTAATCTTTGAATTTTCATAATGTCCTCATAAGAATGGTGAGGGGATAATTTTTCTATTCCATCCAAGCCAGAATCAACCAAACTTTTTATAACCAAATCTTTAGGCATGTATCCCTTAGCTGGGTGGCATAAAACTAATTGTCCTCCTACCTTGTCTCTTAACCCCACTATCTTTTTCCAGCCAATATAGCTGTTTTTTAATCTACGTGAACCTACTCTGTAAAAATAATTCCTTATCAAATCTCCCGCCCTAACAATATCAAGACCTAATTCTTTTTTAACTTTCTCATAATTATTTTTATCATCCAATAAATCACCAGCTACATAATTAGAAGGGACATAATGATTATACCTATCTAATATTTTATAACTTACCTTAAAACCATCTTCTTCTAGTCTGTCTAGGACTCTTCGCATTATTCGCCTTCTCCTCATCTGACTCTCTCTGAGCATTTTATGCAATTCAGAACTATGATGGTCAAAATTATACCAAAGCACATTAAAAACATTATGGTCTTTTTTAACGTAAAGCTCTAGGCCAGTTATAGTCTTAACTCCTTTTTTTTCACAAAGTCGCTTAAATTCATTTTGTCCGCCAACAGTGTTATGATCAGTTAAAGAGGCCACTTTAACGCCCTCCCTTGCCAAAAGACTAGCCACCTTTGTAGGGGTTAAATAGCCATCTGAATAAGTTGAATGAATTTGTAAATCTATTAACATAAATTTTTTGTTAATATAATCTAATTAAATTTTGCTAAATAACTTTTAACATCACGAATCAAGGGCTCAGCTCTCTCTGGTTCAGCCTCACTCTTTATCAAAAAAAATGTAGCAGTCCTAATAGTAGTCCAATAATAGTAATTGTCTATTCTACTTCTTAAATTATCATTTAATTTTTCTTTTGAATTCTCGAAATAGTTATCTAGAAATAATTTCTTTATTTTCTTTCCGTATTCCTTGTCTTGAATCTTGCGTCCAGACATATAATCAAATTGTTGTAAAAAACAACCCAAGTCTCTAGCAAAATCAGCTAAACATAAATCAGTAAAATCAATAACTGCCACACTGCCATCATTTGTTCTAATAATATTCTCCGGATGGGCGTCCCCATGAACTAGACACTTTTCTTTGTCGCTATTTAAGAATTCTTCTTCCTTTTTGATAAAAAAATTATAAGCTTCCTCGTAAAAGTTTTTATGTCCTGGATACCAAGCACCTACTTTTCCTATAATTTCATCACGACCAGGAATGACAGTTTCTATACGACTATTATCTTTATTAAAATTACAGTCATCACATACTCTGGTTCTGTGAAGTTTAGCAAACCACTCGGCGGTTTTAGGAATAATTTTTTCCATCTCCTCAAACTCCCCGTAACGAATATAATGATATAAATTAAGCCCCTCAACTCCTTTATAAAAAGTTCCTTTAAAATATTGAGAATAAAATAAGGGCTTGGGTATACTAGCCTCATCTGAGCCAAAACCATTATTCCACAAGTATTTCAAGGACCTATAGACATTACGACGCGATTCTCCGCTGTGAGCGGAACAATATATAGGCAAAGTTGTTTTTTTATTGTTCTCGTCTAGGAAGGTAGTTCTAAACTCCACAACAACATGGTAAGTCTCTTCCCAAATAAGTTTTTTAGGTGATTTTATTTTTATTTGTTCTATTTCCCTAAATTCAGGAAAAAACGGCAAAACTTTTTCATTAAAAAAGTTTAAAACAAAATCGTCATCAAATAATTTCAGAATAATATTCCCCATAGTTAAGTAAAATTTAAATTAATTATGTATTGCCCTCCTTTTTTAATTCTTTTTCTTTTGTTCTCCAATGTTTCTCCCAAATCACTTTTTTAATATCTAGGGCTAGGTTTTCTATTTTTATCTTGGTTTTTAAATCAGTATCTTTCTCTAAAGAACGAACCGCTTTAACTAATTCGTTTACTCGCTTATTTATCTCATCAGGATTCCAAGCATAAGGACCAAATATATGTCTAAAATCTTTTGAAGAGGCCCACCAGAAGGTGCAACTAGCCAAGCCTCTGACCAAATGCCAACGAGCCCAGTCATAATTTTCTGAATTCCTATGTTTCAAGACAATTTTATAGGTCAAATTAGCTAATTCCCAAATCTTTACTTGAGAGACGTTATTTTTATTATACCACAAGATATAAGGCTTATTATCTTTTATCTCTTTTTCGGTTGATTCCCAGCTACAAGCGATTGGAGAAAAACGTTCTCTTGAGTCTTGTTCGCTAATGAATTCTGAGATAGTCTTTGTTTTTAGATTTTTATTTTTCAATAATTTTTCAAACTCTCCAGTCGGGTCCTCGTGTCTTAAACCAAACAATTCGCCATCATTTCCAGTTAAAGCAAAGTCAATTTCCTCTTTTCTAGCTTTATCTGGAAAGTATCCATCAGAATAATACCTAGACCTCAAAACTACATCTAAACCACTGTTTTTATCAAGATAAACTTTAGAATTATCCGCCCTGCCAATTTTACCATTATAAGAGATCTCATCTAAAATAATCCAGGAATAACCCATTTTTTTAATTACCCTAGCCACCTCTTTATCATAAGACATTTCAGGTATAAAAAATCCTTTAGGTTTGAAATCTTTTCCTAAATATTTTTTTAATATCTCCTCATTTTCAACTATTTGCCTCCTCATCTCCTCTTTTGGAATTAAAGGCATAAAAGGGTGGTAAGCAGCCGTCCCAGTTATATCAATTTGTCCTTTTCGCACCAAGAATTTTATTCTCTTTATCAAATCCCCGTGGCTCATCTCATCCCATCTTAAAAAAAGACAACCTGATATATTTAGAGTTAATTTCAAATTAGGATGCTCTTCTAAGCCTCGGATTATCCTTAAATAACTTTTTTGAGTAGCCTCTTCTATGGCATAATCCTCTGAATTAGCCGGCTGATATAAATGTAGAAAACCTATCCAAGTCATATATTTTTATTATAATTTTTTTTACCGTTAACTTTCATAGCTATTCTATATAGCTTCACATATTTTTTAGCTGGAATATCCCAACTATTTGATTCTTGCATAGCTCTAATTTTCAAATTCCTAAATACAACTTTATATTTAAATGTCTCCAACGCTCTGATTATGGAAGCATACAGGGAAAATTCATTGAAACGAACAAAAGTAAATCCTGTTCCTTTTTTAAGTGAATATGTTGGATCAAAATTTTCAACTGTGTCGTTCAATCCTCCCACTTTTCTAACAATCGGAATACACCCATATCTCATAGCTATCAATTGATTAATACCACAGGGCTCATGATGAGATGGTAATAAGAAAAAATCCGATCCGGCATAGACTAATGTTTCAATTTTTTGATTTTCTGAAAATGGTAGCCAAATTATACTATTAGGAAATTTTCTTTGATATTTCTTTAATTTATCAATATACCCCTTATCTCCATCACCCATAATAATTATTTGTAAATCCAGTCTAGCTAATTGATCAAGGATGTTAGAAATCAGCTCAAAGCCTTTTTGATAGGCCACTCTTGAAGTAGCACAAATTATAGGAATGTCCATATTAACCGAAAGACCTAGTTCTTTTTGTAAGTATTTTTTATTTAACTTTTTCCTATGAATTTTTTGATAATTATAGTTTTTAAATAGCCCTGGGTCATTCATTGGATTAAAGGCTTTATAATCTATGCCATTAACTATTCCAAAAAGACGATCTTCGCGATTTCTCAGAACCATATGTAAATCCTGGCCAAATTTTTTAGTCATTACTTCCTCTCTATACCTCTCGCTAACTGTGCTTATAATATCAGCTGAAAGAATGGCCCTTTTAGCAAAGTTTATATATTCAATACCTGGGCTGTCTAAATGTGGCAAACGTTTGCGTCCATAATCATTTTTTTCAGGAGGTACTTCCCACCAATTTTTACCAAATTGGAAAACTAAATTATGAATAGTAAAAATTGTCTTAGCCTTTTTTAAAGTTTTTGAATATCTAAAACCAGTTTTTAGGTAAAAAGGAATAAGCCCGGTCTGCCAATCATGGCAATGTATTATATTGGCCTCAAACTTAAGAAGAGATATTAATTTTAAAGCAGCTACATCAAAAACCATAAAGCGAGCATTTTCATGACTCGATCCATATAACGCTTTCCTCTTAGAAAAATATTTTTTATTTTCAACAAAATAAACCGGCAAATCTTTCATTAAATACCCCTTCCAATAATTAACTTTTATTTTATCCTTGGAATTAATCCTAAGCTCAACGTCTTCATAGACCAATTTCAAATTATGCTTCTTTTTATCAATCACCTTGCCGTAAAGAGGAGTAATACAAATAATCTGATTATTTAATCTCTTCAAAGCTCTAGGAAGACTTCTAGCCACATCTCCAAGACCTCCGCTTTTTGAAAAGGGAGCTAATTCTGATGATATAGAAACTATTTTTAACTTTTTCATAACAAAGGCGCATAACGCATAACGTGTAACGTATAACGCTAATTTATTTTATTTTTTATTTATTGTGCCCCAAAGCATTTTTCCAATTTTATCACAATATTCTAAACACTTGATATAATCATCTTTATTAATATACATTATATCAAAGGAAAAATATACTAAATACTTAGATTCCTTAAGCGAACCGTAAGAAATATTTAAAAAATAATTATAAGTTTTACAATCAGAACCCCTTCTACGAGCATACCCTTCCACATAATTTAACATAATTGACATTGAAGCTCTCCTTAACTGAGAAACAACTCCATATAATTCTTCTGCTGGAAAATTTTTTGTTAATTTATATACTAATTTAATATATTCATGTATATTTTTCTTTAATTCATTATGAAAACTCATAATTTTACACGTTACGCGTTATAAGTTATACGTTACACGAGTTAACAGCGCATATTGCGACTGCCAAGGCATCGGCAGCGTCATCAGGTTTGGGAATTTCTTTTAAATTTAATAAAATCTTTACCATTTTTTGTACTTGCATTTTAGAAGCTTTACCGTAAGAAGATACTGCCTGCTTAATTTGAAGTGGAGTAAATTCTACTGTCCTAGCTCCGCTTTGCTTAGCTGATAAAAGAACAACTCCTCTGGCCTGGGCAACTACCAGGGCCGTCTTTACATTCTTAGAAAAAAACAATTGTTCCACTGCAATTAAATCTGGTTTATACTTTTTTATTATTTTCCTTAAGTCTTTATTTAATAAATCCAATCTGTTAGGCATTTCTAATCCAGCCACTGTTTGAATAGAGCCATAATTTAAGCATTTTAAATTATTCCTCTCGTCTTTTTCTATAACCCCAAAACCAGTATCAGCTATGCCAGGATCTATTCCCAATATAATATAACTCATAATATATAACGCTTAACGTATGGCGTGTAACGTGTACCGTACAATAAAAATTTATAAATCTACTCAGTTACATGTTTTGCGTTACATGTTACACAATAATATTAGTATAATAATCACTGACATCTTCAAGATTCTCTAATTCCTCAATAAATTTTTCCATTTTTTCCTGCTCTTCTTCGTTTAATTTTAAAGTATCTTTTGAAATATATTCTATATCAGCAGATTCTACCTCTACTCCTTGTTCTCCTAAATAATCCCTTACTTTATGTAAATTCTCCATCTTAGTATAAATAATTACGCCCTCATCTTCTTTTACGATATCCTCGGCTCCCGCGTCTATTAACTCTAATTGTTTTTCTTCTTCAAATATATCAGATTTATCTACCTCCTCTTTTATAATATTAATTACCCCTTTTTGTTCAAAATTCCATTTAACAGAAGTGAAAGCTCCTCCATATTTTGTAAAAACGTGTTTAATATCAGACGCACTCCTATTTTTGTTATCAGTGAGACTCTTTACAATAAACTGCACATTACAAGGACCAAGCCCTTC
>CAZJRJ010000016.1:0-12366 GCA_964548635.1 uncultured Gammaproteobacteria bacterium
TATTTAGTGCTAAAACAACGTCAGCTTTTACAGGTTGATTTTTTTTATATTCAAAAACAGAACCTTCGAATATTTTGTATTTATCACCGCAAGCATCCCTTAAGCCTTTCATGAAATAAACATCCTGAGGATTTACTTCAAGAGCTGTTGGCTGTAAACCAATTTTTTCAAATGAATGGCAAAGGTTCCCTAGGTTAGCTCCTATATCTAGGATCGTTTTTGATCCAGGTGATATTTTATCTTTTAGTATTTTAAACCTTTCGTCATTAAAAACATAAGGCATATTAGTTAAATCAGGATGATAGGCTTGTTGATAAAGATCTCCACCAAGGTTTTTAGCATAACCATAAAATTTGTTTTTAAAGTCTTGCCATTTTTTATGTCTTATTAAAATCATAGCAGGTACTTCTTTAATGTTAAGTATTTTTGCTATTGCCAGCCTATGAGCACCGTCGTTAAATAAAAAATGACCGTTTCCATCTATACTTAGAGTTATTTCATCTATCTTTTCGTAGTCTCTGTCATTTTTTCCAGAGTAGACTTCTATTTTGTCGCTATCTGTGTTTAATTTGTACCCATTTTTTTTTATGTCTTTGTGGAGGTTGTCTATCCCACCAAGATACTTGAGTAATTTTTCTTCTGTATTACAATTCCAGACAATTTCTCCATTTTTTATTTTCTCTGAAAATTTATGAAAGTGATTAGTTTCTTTCCACTCTTTATTTTGAATAAACCTCTCATGCATTCCTTTGTAAGTATCAGTTTCCTTAAAAGAAAAAATATCTTTATCCCAATCTCCGTCCTTTATAGCTCCGCGATCTTTTATCATGTCAAATTTTCCAAGTTGAGCATTAGCTATTTTTTTTGTCTCTACGTAGCAAATCTTAAAAACATCATCTTCATTTTTATTTAATGAAAATAATATTTTATGGTAAAAATATCGCACTTTTCTAAAAAACTTTATAAGAACTCTTCCAAGAGAAGGGGAGGCCCCCTCTATGAGAAAAAATATTTTTTTAATATATTTTATTATGTTTTTTTTCATTTTATTATTATTTATATTTTTTAAAATAAGCTGTTATTTTTCTTGAAAAATTTAGTTTTAAATATCCGAAAATAATCAAGCGGATGTATGATCTCAATAAAGAAATAATATAATTTGGGTATTTTTCTTTATATTTTTTTGTTAAGTAGACATTTTTTTTTAATTGCTCAATGTTATTCATTGCACTAATTTGATTTTTTGACAGGGTTCTTTTTAACCCATATATTGGCAAATTTGCTAATTTTCCCTTTATTCCCATTCGTAGCCATAGGTCGTGGTCTTCAATATGCCTAGTTTCTTCGTTTTCATTATATCCCCCAAGTGATAGGGCCGCGCCCTTCCTAAAAACAACGGAAGGGTGTAAAAAAGAATTTTTACTTAAAAGAATTCTTTTAATTTCGTGATTTTCTGTAGGATTTAAAAATCTAAAAAGTTCTTTTTCTAAAACATCTTGGACTATAGCACCAGTCCCAACAAGAACGCAATCTTTATTATTTTCTAGGAATTGTATTTGTTTCTCAAGTTTGTCATCACCGGACCATTCATCGTCATCGTCTATTCTCGCTATGAAATCCCCAGTAGCATGTCTCAGCCCACGATTTAGACCCTTTTGTATACCTAGATTACTTTCATTTTTTAGATAAATTATTCTTTTATCTAGCTCGGCGTACTCGCTTATTATTTTAGCAGTTTTATCTTTTGAGCCATCATCAACAATTAAAAACTCAAAGTCTTTAAAGCTTTGTGACAAGACACTCCTTATTGCTTTTTCAACGGTTTTTTCTCCATTGTAGACTGGCATCAAAACGGTTACTTTTGGTTTTGTTAAATTTTTATCCATGGTTTTGGAATTAAATCTTTAGTATTTTGATGAGGATTATTAAACCATTTTTTTGGGGCCGCCACTGTTTTATTTGGATTATTATTTAACCAAGCTGCCCACCAAGAAAAAGAACTATTAGCGATGATATTGTGCTTACATAGGGACATTAAAAATAAATCTTCATAATCCTTATTTCCTGATATGAAAAATGAGGGATGTAATAATTTTAAATTTTTTTTAACCCAATCAATGTCATCAGAGAAAATAAAAAAAATGGATTTTTTATTATTAGCTAAAATTATTTTTATAGCTCTATGATAGTAATCTAACGGGCAGGTTCCGTGATGCAGGTTGGTTGTTTTGTCGTTAACATAATCTCCTCTTCTGATGTGTATAGATACAGAGTTATTATTTTTTATTTTATTAATTAAATTTTTTTCAATTTCATCAATATATTTCTTTTTTAAACTGAGTTCTTCTGTAATAATATTTTTTATATCTATGAAGTATTTTTCACTCTGCCAATATCCGTCGAATATAGCATAATTATATTTTCTTATTATTTGCGGATCAAAATGAAAATATCTTTCTCTTATTATTAGTTTCTTGTAATAAGGCCTTATTTTATTTATCCAACTTATTTTTTTAATTTTTTCAGGGGGAATTATTTTAGCCTCAATATTAAAAATATCAAGTTGGTAATGGCGGGGAGTATTCGGGCCATTATAATCGAAATTTGATATATCTAGCCTCAACTCTTCTTTATTGATGTGGGATATTGACCTTCCAAAGGCATATTGAAACATTTGGTTGCCTAATCCGCCCTTAAGTTTTGTTATTATCATATATTTTTTCGTATTGGTCAGTTATTTTTTCCCATGTAAAATTATTTTTCCAGACATTAAAACCTTTTTCAGATATTTGTAAATATTTTATTTTATTTTGGCATAGATTATCAATCTCGTTAGCCATTTCTTTCGGAGAAGTGATAATTTTATTTCCGGATATTTTTGCTATCCCTTCACTGTTGCCACAATTAGTAGAAATAAAAGGTAGTTTTGCGGCCATGGACTCAAACAAAACTAGAGGAGAGCATTCTATCCGTGATCCAAAGATAAAAATTTTAGCTTGTTTATAAGCGCTTACAGTGCAGTCTCGAGAGATAACATTATTCCCAATATTTATTAAATGAATTTTCCCTTTAGAGATATTCTTTAGGTTATTGGCCCAAGTTTTAAGTCGACATATTTTTTGGCATCCTCTGGGGACGCTATTGCCAATAATTACTAAATCTAAATTTTTAGTTTGACATAATTGGTAAGTCTTTATGATAAAATCGTGGCCTTTATTAGCATAGTGGTTTGCGACCGTTAGTAAAAAATCATTTTTTATATTATATTTTTTCTTAAAATCACAGTTATTTTGAGATAGAAACTCATTTTCTGAAGCAGCATTTGGAATAACCGCAATGTTCGTGATATTATTATTATCGGCAAAATTTTTATCTTGATAGTTATTTGATAAATAGACAGATGTATCATACAACTTTAAATATTCTGGTAGACTTGAAAAATATTCTTTAAATTTGGGATTATTTAAAGCAGAATATCCGCAAGGAACAAGTATTTTTTTTGCTTTGATTTTTTCCAGCATGGAAAACATTAAATCGGTAGACCAAATTTGGGCAGCATAATTCATAATTACGTCCCAATTGTTTTCTAATATAAATTTTTTATATTTCTCTACTTCCTTTTTATTAGCTTTAATACCATTAACTATATTTCCTCCAATATTAAATTCTTCTATTTTTACTCCATTAATAACTTTTTCTGGCCTCTTTTTATTATAAGCAGTAGCCACGGTGACGTCGTGCCCCCTTTTTGCCAGTCTCTCAGAAAGTTGTTTAACCACTTCCTCTGATCCTCCTTGAGCGGGGTGGTATAATTGTACGGTATGAAGAATTTTCATATAATTATTTATTGAATAATTTGATAATATTTTTTATCATTTTTATCATTTTTTCTTTTTTCAACTTCTTTATTTTTTTCTTAATAATTATTTTTTTATTATTATTAATATTTTTTTCTTGCACAAGCCACTTGAGGGTGTTGATGGATTTTTGGATACTTTTTAAAGGAGTTAGTTTTCTGGAGATTCCATTGGGATTAATTCTGTATTTAATAAAGACCTCCGAACTATAATATATTTTTTTATCCGTTGCCGAAATTTTTAACCAATATCCATAATCCTCGTGAACAAATTTTATTTCAGGGAATTGAAATTCGGAGATAGATAAATTTGATCTCATCATTACAGTTGATTGAATAATTAAATTAGAATTTAGTAAAGAGGCAAAAGAAATATTTTCACTTTGTGAATTAATAAAATAAGGACCCAATTTTTTTTTATTTGTGAACTTTTGAGCATTGCCACATAATACATCTATTTGGGTATTCTCATTTAAAATTTTTATTTGCTTAACTAGGCGATCTTTTGTCATTAAATCATCTGAATCAAGGAAGGCTATGTATTCGCCAGACGCTTCCATTATTCCCTTGTTTCTGGCACTTGCTGGCGAACCACTATGCGGTAAGAGAAAATATTTTATTTGGCAGGAATAATTTTTTATGATTCTATTCACAATTTCTTTAGTGCTATCGGTTGATCCGTCATCGCATACTAAATTTCAATATTATGATAGTCTTGTTCAGAACAGCTTAAAAAAGCCTCCTGTAAATTTTTAGAGTCATTATATGTTGGTATAATTATGGAAACTCGTTTTTTTTGCATTATTTTTTTTGTGGTTTTATCTATGTTGGGATTACTTAAGTGGCCGTGTTAATTAATTTAAAATTTTTGAAACTAATAATAATTTCAGTTCGAAAATCTGCATTTAAAAATTTGTAATTTTTTTAATTTCTTATTCTATTTTAAAATTGATGATAATATTTTTTTGATTATAGTTTTAGTCATTTTTACTTTGTTTCGTAAATACCTTTTGATTATAAATGGATAAAATATATATATATATTATAATACCGGCTATTAATATAGAGTTGGTCTCCAGATTCATTTTTAATCGTATCGGTTACTTTAAAAAATTTTTCATCTTTAAAAAATTTTTCAACTTCGTTTTTTAGTGGTTGGTTTTTATAGAGCGGTATAGATTCGACTTCTAACCAAATCGCTTTAATTTTTTTTATAATATTTATACCTCCTCGTAACACGCTCAATTCTGCCCCCTGTACGTCCATATGAATAAAATCTATCTTATTTATATTTTTTTCTTTACAAAAATTATCTATAGTATTGGTTTTTACTTTTATAACACTGTTAAATTTTAACCAAGGTGTAATTTGATTAATTTTGTTATTTGGTTTAAATAATGAACTTGATTTATTGCCGTAGTCCCAATTTTTTTGTTCTTCGGTTTCAGGCGGCTGTCCAGAAGAAACGTAGAAGTCAGCTACGCCAATTTTATCACTAAGTGCCTGATTGACCGGGGTTGCATTTTTTAGATTATAAGTGCGAAAATTATTTTCCGCTAGCTTAAAATTTTTCGGCAATGGTTCAAAAGTATAAATTTCGGCATTTGGGAAAAGAATTGAATATCTTATAGAATCTTCACCTTCACACCCGCCAATATCAAAAAATATCGTTGGTGATATTTTGGAAAAAATTATTTTTAATTCTTTAGTAATAGGGGAAGGTGCTTCTAGATATTTTTTTAAAGATAAATTTTCCATAAAACCTTTTTTATTTAATCCTCTTTCTTGAATGATTTTCTATTATAGAATTCTATTTATTATTAGTAATTCTTATAATATCATTAGATATTTCAATTTTATATTTAAAAGATCCTTTTTCTAATAATTTTTCAATTTCGGATATTTTTGGATAATCATTTTTTCCATTAAACAATCTTGCATCATCAATTAGTATAATATGACCTTTTATTTTATGATTTAAGATATTGATCAGTTCATTTACAATTGGGGTGTTTAGATCTCCTTTTGAAGTTATCCCAGCGGAATAATGTCCATCTAACCAAAAAAGACATTTGTTATTTATATTTTTTAATAATTTTTTAATTTCTATTCCACTGTCTCCTTTTATTATCTTTATTTTTTTTATGTTGTTAAATTTATTTACCGCTTTAGTGTATAGATTTTTATCTATCTCTATAGAATAAATAAGATTAAAATTATTTTTCATAGCAGATATCATTTTTCCTTCGTATGTGCCCGTTTCTATAAAAGTTTTTATTTTGTATTGTTTGGCAATTTTTTTTATTGATTTTTGTTTGACTATGTGAGGTGGAGGGGTCGGTTTGCCTTTTGCTAGCCAGGTTAGAAAAGCGATGGTATTGTTTTTTTTAATGTATGCTTTAGTTATATTTAAAATTTTTTCAATAAAAAATATTATGTTAATCGGAAAAATAAGTTTAATTTTTTTGGAATTATTCAATTCTTTGTTAATTGTTAATAACATTTTTTTGTTTAAATAATTCTTCCAATCTCCCTTTTTCCCTTTTCTAAGAAATTTCACATTGAAATCTTTCCCAAAAGGTATCCGATGGCTTTCTGTTAAATTGGTAAGCTCTTTTTTTTTATTTTCAAAAGATTCTTTATTTATGGCTCTTAAAATTATTTCTTCATTTGGAGTTTTTATATCTAGGGTTTTTAAAATTCCCTTTAGTTCTTTTTTCGTGTTTTCTAGGAGTTTTTCATAGGTAGTGAAATATATTTTAATTTCTTTGTGTTTTTTATGAAAATCTTTCCATGATTTACAATTAGTTTTCCAATTTCCAATTTTGTCATTCCATTTATTTAATAGCCAATATATTGTTTTCCATAATTTATAACGGTTGATTAAATAAATAATTGTTTTATTTGGCGATGATCTTAATAGCTCTCTGAAGTTTAATAATTTAATCTCATCTTCTTTTGTCTTATTTATATATAAAAAAGCGGACACTATAACGTCCTTAAAGTCTCTTTTTATATATATAATTCTTTTTATTTCTTTATCTATTTTTTTTTGTTCAGCTGGAAGAAAATGAGTTTTTAATATCTTGTAATTATTATTTCCTTTTCTGGAGGCGATTTCTATACTATCGTTGCCATTCATTCCATTCCCAGCATCGCAGTCCAAAACTTCAGATAGTAATCTTACGAGCCAAGTATTTCCTGATTTTGGAAATCCTATTACATAAATCTTTTCATGTTTATTTTGATTCATTTTTATAATTTTTATAATATTGATAGGTATTTTTAATTCCTTTTTTTAGGCCAATCTTATGTTCCCAACCAAGGAGGTGTAGTTTTTCCAGATTTAATAATTTTCTTGGGGTGCCGTTTGGTTTGCTTGTATCCCATTCAATTTTACCGGTGAAGTTTATTTCGATTTTTATTATTTTAACTAATTCTTTTATACTTATATCAGTTCCGGTGCCAATATTTATAATTTCTGATTTATTGTAATTTTTCATTAAAAATAGACAGGCATCGGCCAAATCGTCAACATGTAAAAACTCTCTCCTCGGTGAACCGGTGCCCCAGCAAATTACTTTATTATCATTGTTTATTTTAGCATTGTGTAATCTTCTAATCAACACGGGGAGGACATGTGAAGTTTCTAAATCAAAATTGTCGTTTGGTCCGTATAAATTGGTCGGCATTACGGAGATGAAATTTGTTTTATATTGCTCATTATAAGCTTGGCACATCTTGATTCCGGCTATTTTAGCAATAGCGTATGCCTCGTTGGTAGGTTCTAGCTTTCCGTCTAATAAATATTTTTCTTTAATAGGTTGGGGGGAATATTTGGGGTAGATGCAAGAACTTCCCAGAAATAAGAGCTTTTTGACATTATTTAGATAAGAATTATGGATTATATTATTTTGTATTTGGAGGTTTTCATAAATAAATTGAGCTGGGTAATTTTTATTGGCCATTATTCCGCCCACTTTTGCTGCAGATAAAAAAACATAGTCTATTTTTTCTTTTTTAAAAAAAATAGCCACTTTTTTTTGATCTAATAGATCGAGCTGGTTTCTGGTTCTTGTTATTAGATTCTTATAGCCCTGTTCTTTAAGTTTTCTAATTATCGCGGAGCCCACCAAGCCTTTGTGGCCAGCAATATAAATTTTACCTTTTTTATCCATTTATTCTTCTTGATTATTTAAAATATCAAATCCGCCCTTTTTTAGATGTATTTCTTTTTTTGCGTCTTCTAAGTCTTTCTTGACCATTTCTTTTATTAGTTCAGAAAAATTAATTTTAGGCTTCCATCCTAATTCTTTCATAGCTTTAGAAGGATCTCCTTTCAGGGAATCAACCTCTGTTGGTCTGAAATAATTAGGATCTATTTCTATTATTGTTTTTCCGTTATTTTTGTTGATCCCTTTTTCCTTTAAACCTCTTCCTTCCCATTTTATTTCTATATCTAATTCAGAAAAAGCTATTTCGCAAAGTTCTCTCACGGAGTATTGTTTTCCGGTGGCTATAACATAGTCTTTGGGATTTTCTTGTTGTAGCATCAGATGCATTGCTCTTACGAAATCTTTGGCATGACCCCAGTCTCTTTTAGCATCCAAATTGCCTAAATATATTTTATTTTGAAGACCAAGTTTAATTCTAGTAGCAGCTCTTGTTATTTTACGTGTTACAAAGGTTTCTCCTCGACGAGGTGATTCATGGTTAAAAAGTATTCCGCTAACAGCAAAAATATTATAAGCTTCTCTATAGTTAACTGTAATCCAGTGAGAATATAATTTGGCCACTCCATAGGGGCTCCTTGGATGAAAAGATGAGTTTTCACTTTGGGGTGGGGGAGTGGAGCCAAACATTTCTGAAGTTGAAGCTTGATAGAATTTTGTTTTTTTCTCAAGTTTAAGAAGTCTTATTGCCTCTAGGATTCTTAGCGTTCCCAAGGCGTCGGAGTTGGCGGTGTATTCTGGGACTTCAAAAGATACTTTCACGTGACTTTGGGCACCAAGATTATAAATTTCATCTGGCTGTATTTTTTGAATTAAGCGAATAAGGTTTGTGGAATCAGTTAAGTCTCCATAATGAAGGATGAAGTTTTTTTTCTTCTCATGCGGATCTTGGTAAAGGTGATTTATTCTCTTAGTATTAAAAGAAGAGGATCTCCTTTTAATGCCGTGAACCTCATAGTTTTTTTCTATAAGTAGTTCTGATAGATAGGATCCATCTTGTCCGGTTATCCCTGTAATTAAAGCTTTTTTCATATTTTATTAAGTATATTTATTTAACTAGATTATAGGCATAATTTAAATATTTTTCTATTTTATTTTTTCAAAAAGGAATAATAAAATAAAAAAATGAAATATTTCTGATAATAAAAGTGTTATTATGGCTCCCCAAATCCCATATATAGGTAGAAGTATTGCAAATAGTATAATTTTAAAGACAGGAGTTAGAGTTCTTGTTATATATAATTTCTTTTTTTGGGCGTGCGCGGTTAATGTTTGCCCCATGAGTATTTTTGGAAAAAATATAACAGATAGAGCAAAAATTTGAGAGTAAGCTACTGCTTCGGTGTATTGTGGAAATAGTTTTTGATACAAGTAAGGAGTTATTATTATATATATAGTAATAAGTATTACCAACATAATAAAAATTTTAAACATTTTTTTAGGTATCGATTTTTTTAATTCTACTATGTTTCTTTGGCTTAGTTTGGGCAGACTTAATTGAGAAAAGTTACCTAACATATTATTAATTTCTTCTACAGGCCTAAGTGAAAAAACGTATATGGCTAATTGGACCGGTCCTAGATAATGAAATATAAAAATTTTATCAATTTGTGTCGAAATTGTTCCCATGACATTCATTAGACTTAGGTGTTTCCCGTAAGTAATAGATTCTTTATCGCAGATTTCGTTAGGAGGATATTTTTTAATGGTTTTTTTTAGAAAAATAAGTTTTATTATAATGCTTGATATAAAATATAAAAATAATATATAGAAGATATTTTTAGTTAAAAAAATTATAGAAATTATTATACTTATTGTTATTATACTGTATAACCCTCTGTATTTACCTAATGTTTTAAAATCTTTTTTACCATTTAAATATTGTATCCAGATACTTAATGTATTAAAAAGTGGTATAAAAGGGGTTATTATGAGAAAAGCAACTGCTAATGTATTATTATCATTATAAAAATAATAGCTAGATATTATTAGTGCTCCAATGGCTCCTAATGTGCCCCATTTTAATTTTATTTTTAAAGCTGGATAAAATGTGCCTTCATTTCCCTGTGCGACAGCTCGAATTAGGGCTGTATCAATACCATTTAAACTGGGTATAGAGAGAATTCCTATAAAAGATATTACAAATTTATAGGTACCATAAGTTTCTGGCGGTAATAGATTGGCAAAGGCTATGGCTAGAGTTAGGCCTGCAAAAGAAGATATGCCTTGTCCTATATTTAACCAAAAACTACCTTTAGCTAAATATACCATGTCTGTTTTGGTATATTTTTGACTCCATCTCAAGAGGTTATATATTTTTTTCTTAGTTTTTTTAATCATTTTCGAGAAATAATTATATTTATATTAATAATATTAAATTATGGTAATATAAGCAAGCTATTAATTTAAAAACAATTAAGATAAACGGGAGGATATAATCTTTGTTTGGTTTTTATTTTTTATAGTTAATGCTCTTTATGGGAATTAAAAAATTTTTCTATGAAAGCCGTTATAGAAAAAATAAGAACCAGATTGATATTTAAAAGCTTAGATGATAAAATAAAATCTAATTATAAATTATAAGTAGATTTTTTAAATAATTAAGATATATTAAAATATAAAATGGTAAATATATATTTATTTAATGTTTTGAGGAGTAATTATTGCCAAACGGTTTTTTTTATTAGTTTTATTTTGAGCTATTTTTTAATACCCAAGAAAGTTTTTGTAGGCTGGTATAGTGTTTTGGCGATTCTTTTTATGATTACTTTTTCTCTAGTATTAACTTGTTTTGTTAGAGCTATAAAAGAGAAAATTATTCACAGAGGAAAAAATAAACACTCTCTTTTGGGTCTCTTGGCTGCTGTATTTGGTGTTTCTGCTTTTCAGGTTTGTGGGATAGGCGCGCCTGTTTGTAGTGCTACTTTAGGGGCTTGGATTTTATCAATTATTTTCCCCTCTGTTTTTATTAGTTTTTTAGGTAAATATGGTGTTTCAATAATTTTAGTTAGTATAGTTTTTCAGTTAACTTCTCTATATTTTATGAGGTGTTATCAGAAAATTTAAAATATGAAAAAATTAAAAATAGGATTTATTGGACAGGGCTACATAGGGAAAAATTATGCTGATGATTTTGAGGACCGTGGTTTTGATGTTGTTCGTTATGCCTTAGAAAAACCTTATAACAAGAATGGTGAGGCTATTGGAATTTGTGATATTGTTTTTATAGCTGTGCCAACCCCAACTACCTCTAATGGCTTTGATTCCTCTATTATTAAAAAAGTAATAAAGTTAGTTGGTAGGGATAAGATTGTTGTAATAAAATCAACTATATTACCTGGAACAACTAATGAAATTCAATCTGAAAATCCAGATATATTTTTAATGCATTCTCCTGAGTTTTTAACAGCGATTAATGCCAAAAATGATGCTAAGAAACCTAAGAGAAACATAATAGGAATTCCTAATGAGTCAGATGAATTTTATAAAAAAGCTAAATTGGTTATGAGCGTTTTGCCTAGGGCACCTTTTGATTTGATTTGTCCGGTTAAGGAGGCTGAATTTATAAAATATGGTGGTAATTGTTTTCTTTATACAAAAATAGTTTTTATGAATTTATTTTATGATTTAGTTAAAGCAGAGAAGTGTGACTGGGAAATAATTAAGAAAGCTATGGTGGTAGACGAAAGAATTGGTTCTAGTCATATGGACCCTGTTCATTTTAGTGGGCGTGGGGCAGGTGGCTATTGTTTTATTAAAGATTTTGCTGCTTTCTCCTATTTTTATAAAAAGTTGATAAAAGATGAAAATGGGGTTCGTGTTTTAGAGAGTTTGGAAGAAAAAAATAAAGATTTATTAAAACAAAGTTCTAAAGACTTAGATTTATTAGCCTCTATTTACGGAGATGTTTAAAATATAATAAAATGGACAAAGAAATAAAAAAACACATAATAGAGGTTTCAAAAAAGGCAGGTGATGCTATTATGTCTTTTTATAATAGTGATTATAATATAGAGAAAAAGAAAGATGATACCCCTGTTACCGTGGCTGATCTAAAATCAAATCAAATCATATTAGAAGATCTTAAGAAATATGGTTATGGTTTTTTGTCAGAGGAGGAAACTGATAATAAAGAAAGATTAGGCTCTAAAAGAGTTTGGATAATAGATCCAATGGATGGCACCAGGGATTTTATTCATAAAACGGGTGATTTTTCAGTGATGATAGGCTTGGTTGAGAAAATGGGAGATATTTATAGACCTAATTTGGGAGTTGTTT
>CAZJRJ010000017.1:0-11918 GCA_964548635.1 uncultured Gammaproteobacteria bacterium
ATATTACCTGTGGTTTTTTTATCTATGGTGATGATTTTTTTGTTTTTCTTAAACAGTGCAAGTGCCGCTACTTATGAAAGCACTTTTACTTCTCGTATTTTTGATGCTAACCATCCGGCTGATTTTGGTAACATAAACTGGGAGGCCATTGCTCTTGGGGTAACTTCGGTTGAGGGATTTGAAGTTAAAGCAGGAAATGTTCGTATTCCAGATTCCTCTTGGACTAATTGGACGTCGGTTACAAATGGTCAGGATTTATCTATTTTTGATGGTAATAGATATATTCAGTATCATGTTATTTTAGGAACAGATGATCTTTTGGTTACCCCTAGTTTAGACAGAGTGTCTATTGAGATGAACGTTTCTACCTTAATATCTTCTTCATATAATACTAACGATGACAGGGTCCAAATTCTCAACTTTGCTTGGGATGAAGAATTAAATGGAGGGGATGTTGCTTTTCAAATTAGAACTTCTTCAAATGGTTTAAGTTGGACCCCTTGGTGTGGCCCTGAAAATGTTGGGGAAGATTCCACATCAACTTGTGAAACTGAAGAATTTTATTCTTTTAGTCCTGTGGCCTCAAGTTCTCTTGATAATATGTTTACAGATATAGTTGATGATAGGTTTATACAGTATAAATTTAATTTAATGTCTGATTCTGTAGGGGGGGGTGGATTTCCAGTGGTGTCTAGTATTACTATGAATTATGAAATTCCTGAAGATATAGAGCGTACTTATGAAAGTACTTTTACATCACGGATAATTGATACAAATCCAGAAACTTCTATGTTTGCAAATTCGGATTTTGGAAACGTAAATTGGGAAACGACAATTCCAGCAAATACTTCTATAAGAAATTTTCAAACTAGAGCAGGTGTGGCTAGTTCCACTGGAATTATTTGGACTACTTGGGTTGCAACGGTTAATGGGCAAAATTTAGATATGTATGATGGAAGTAGGTATTTTCAATACCGCGTGACTTTAGGAACTGACGATTTATCTATATCATCCCCCAGTTTAGATAAAGTAACCCTTGACGTTATACCTAGAGCGGGATATTTAATGTCTTCAATCTATAATTCAGGAGATAGTAATACTGAGATATTAGATTTGCAATGGAATGAGAGCCAACATATTACTTCTGATGACGTTCTTTTTCAATTACGTACTTCTCCTAATAATGTAAGTTGGACTGATTGGTGTGGACCTGATGATGGGCTGTCCGGTTGTGATAATTATTCTTTTTTTACAGAGCCAGATGGATCTGAAAGCATAGATAATTTTTTTAGTGAAGAGACTAACGATCGTTATGTGCAGTATAAGTTAATTATGAAATCAAGTTGGCCTAGTGGGAATGATTTTCCTGTTGTTAGTAGCACCACTCTTGATTATAATGTTCCTGATAACAGTCCTAGAGACTATGAAAGTCTTTTTACTTCTCGAATATTTGATACAAATCCAGGTACGTCTATTTTTGGAAAAGCTGATTTTGGTATTTTGCATTGGGATAATGACATTCCAGCTGATACTTCAGTCAGAAATTTTGAAACTAGGGCAGGAGTAGCAAGTTCTGCGGGGATTGTTTGGACTGCTTGGGCTACAACTTCGAATTGGCAAAGCCTAGATATGTATGATGGTAATAGATATTTTCAATATCGCGTAATTTTAGGAACTGATGATCTTTCGATTACCCCTAGTTTAAATGAAGTTAGTTTTGATGTGGTTTCAAGAGCTGGATATTTAATTTCATCTGTTTATAACTCAGATGAAAATAGAATTATTTGGGAGGATTTAACCTGGGAAGAGACTAAGCCAGGTAATTCAGAGGCGGTTTATCAAGTTAGAACTTCGTCAAATGGTTTAACTTGGACAAATTGGTGTGGTCCAGAGCCGATTAGTGAAAATAGCACGACGACTTGTAATTTGTATTCTTTTTTCACTGAGCCAGATGGATCTGAAAAAATAGATAGTATGTTTTCAGATTCTCATAATGATCAATATGCACAATATAGAACAATTTTAGAGTTTGGAGACCTTTATAGCGATGTTGATAACCCTTTAATTTCGACTACTTCTTTACAATATGATATTCCTACACGTATAGAAAGGGACTATGAGAGCAATTTTACGTCTAGAATATTTCCTTTGGGCAATCCCTTTGAGTTGGGAGGTATTTATTGGGGTGAGACCATACCAGCAGACACTTCTATTATTGTTTCGGCAAGATTTGGAACAGGTTTAAATCTCGCAAGTGTTGTTTGGAGTAATGGTGGTTCCTATGAGGTCATTCATAATTGGGAGGAAATTCCTGTAAGTGAGATTGAGTTTACCAATGTTTCATCTGGGGTGGTCGTCCCAGAGGAATATGATGGAAGCAGCTTTGTTCAATATCAAGTAACTTTGGGAACTGACGATTTATCTAAGACGCCAAGTTTTGATAAATTTTTAGTTGAATATTTTGGAGGGCATTTAATTTCTTCAGCTTTTGACGCCGCGAGTGATGACAATGCTGTGACAGGAATTTCTTGGGATGAAAATCGTTCTTTTCCTGTTGATACTGACATGATTAGAATAAATCTTAGAACAGCCAGTTTATATTCCCAATTATTTTCTAGTGAGTGGCACTTTATAGGATCTACTACTAAGGCTGGTATTTTTACTAGCGGATGTTCTATAACTGACTCTAGTGTTGCTACCAGAACCATAACTTGTGATTTATCTTCTATTCCTTTAGCTCTAAGAGATAATGTAAATGATAGATTTATGCAATATAGACTAGATTATGTTTTTGATGATTCGTTTCGTGCGACTCCTTCTTTCCCTGTTTTTTATGAGATGAATATAGATTACATTAAAAATGCTCCTCCTGAATTTGGGGCAGTTACCTCAAGTCAAGAAACTATTTTTGATGATGAGCCAGGAAAGGTAAAAATTGATTATGAAATTAGAGACGATGATTATGATCCAGGTACTAGCTACACCTATATAACTCCATATTTTGAATATTCCTCTGATGGTGGGGCAAATTGGAATCCTATTTCATCAACAAGCTTGACTTTCGCTACTACTTCTCCTTCGGATGATTTTAGAGATGCAAATAGTGATGGCTTTTTAGATATTAGAGTAGATGAAAATAATCATAGATATAGAAATTATCTCGCGTATTGGGATGTTAAAAATTATTTACCCGGAGTTTATGCCACTGGCACAAATATGCAGATTAGGATAATAGCAGATGATTGGGAGACGATGTTTAATAAGAGTACTAGCACGGCTATGAGTTTTGATCTAGATACTAAAGACCCTACTTATTCTGATCCTCCTATATCTATCTCAGGTATAAATGCAGGAACAAACTATACAACTGCCACTATAACATTGACTAGTTTTGTGGATGAATCAGATCTTTTTAGAAAAATAGGATTTAATCAGGAAATATTAAGAAATAATCCAGGATTTGCTTGGTCAGACTTGTTTGGTGGAAGCGGAATTTCTACCACTATACAACTAGAAACCAACCCTGATATTGTTTATGCTCGAGTAACAGATTTATATAATAATGGAGCTCCTATTTTTGGAGTTGCCTCTGATCATAATATGGAAGGCTATGCTTATATTGTCGGTTTGCCAGGTAGGTTTGCTAATTTCAGTTGTTATTATGATTATTATGGTATTAATAATTGCACCGCTACTTCAACTTTTGGGGTAAGTATTGATCGCCATACATTAAATTTGTCAGGATATGCTTATGTTCCTAGTAGTGGTGATTGGATTAGTTTTGAATCAAGCTCTACTCCTCCTAATTATGATTTTAACTCTAATTGTATTAGTACTTGTGACGGTAGTACAATCGATCCTTATTGTACGGCTTGTTATAGCCCTTATGACAACAAATTGTATGGTTGGGCTTTGTTAAACGGTAATCAATGGATTAGCCTTAATGGCAGTTCTTATGACATATTTTTAGACACCAGTCCTATTCTTCCCGTTCCTAGCCCTATTATTGGATCTCCTTATGTTTATGAATTTTTAGGTAACGGTTTGATTGATTCTTCTAACGATATTTATTTTAATAATTCGTCTGGAGGACCTACTAATGATCTCGGGGGAAATCCTTATAGAGTTTTACTGGTAAATCAATCTCCTGCTACTATAGCAAGTCTTAATACTTTAATTCCAACTAGTTCTGACTTGTGTAATGATGTTCGAGATGCTTTGAATGTAGATTTGGGATGGGCAATATTAAGTAGCGACCCCCTCGAGAGTTCAGTTGGCTATGAAGTTCAAGTCTCCGAGTCATCCATTATAGTAGCAAGCACTACGGGCACCTCATCTCCTGGTTCAGGGGGAGCTTTATCCCTTAGTTCAGCGGAACTAGATTATAATTTAAATTATTCTTGGAGAATAAAGGTTAAAAACTATTTTGGTCTTTGGTCTAGTTGGGTTGATTTTGATTATTCTTTACCTTCTCACCAACTTTTAAATTCGGGATTAATATCAGAGGATGGTGATTTTACAACATTCACTACTTATTTACATGAATTTCCTGAACCATATTTTAAATGGATTCCTGAGGAGATTAATCAAAATACTGCTATATTATTTACTGCCACTTCTTCAAATATTTTTGCAGACTGGAATGGAAATAGAGCAACCCCAGTTACTTTTTCTACTTCCTCTTATGATAGTTTATTATGGGAAGCAAATGACTATGATAGAGTTGATATTTATAGTACCACCACCCCTACTACAACTATTAAATTTAAATTTACCACCACAACCAATTCAATTGTGACATTAACAATAACTGATCATGACTATTATACTTGTAGCACTTCAAGTCCTTTTAATATATATGTTCTTCCTGATTGGATAGAGGTTAAGACTAGGGATTAAAAATTGAATTTGATTTTTATGAATGAAAAAAAAGATACTGGAAATGGATTTAGTTTAGTCGAAATAATAGTTGTTATTTTTATAATAGCTTTTTTTTCAGGCGCCCTTTTCGCTAATTATAAACAGGGTAATAATACTAATAAATTAATTATTGAGTCTAGCATAATGGCCAGTAATATTCGTTTGGCCCAGAATAATACCTTAGGAGCCGTAAAATATGGAACCAGCACACCTTCTGGAGGCTGGGGTGTACATATTGATTTAACAAGTGATACACAAAGTTACTTTGTTTTTGCTAATAAGAATTATGAAAGTACCACTAGTCCAGGTTATTTAGGTTATAATTCCGGAGAAGCAATAATTGGTAATGGGGGACGAGTTATTAATATGGATGGAGAGGTCAGTATAGCCAGTACTTCATTGGGAGACATATTAGATATTTCTTTCGTGCCTCCTGATCCTGATACAATCATTTATGATGGAACAAATGATACTACTTCTAGCGAGGCAGTTATCATGCTAGAAACAAAAGATGGCATAAGTAGGAGAATAAAAATTAATTCTTTTGGTCTTATTGAAACTTTGAGATAATTTAATATTTAATAATATTTTGGTTGAATTATATGATTAGAGATTATAAAAATAATAAAGGGTTTACGTTACTTGAAATTGCGGTTTCAATTTTTATTGTTTCTATAGGTGTTTTAGGTGTTTTAGGGTTAATAAATTATAGTATGCAGGCTGAGGTCGTTTCTAGAAATGAACTTGTGGCTAGTCAATTAGCTCAAGAGGGCTTGGAATTGGTCAGAAATATTCGAGATAATAACTGGCTTAATGGCGGCACTGATTGGAGTGACGGGATTATTGATTATTACACTTACACCATAGACTATAACAAAAATATTGTTTCTGTGAGTAATATTGGAGAGGACGACGCCAAACTATTCATTGATTCAGACGGTTTTTATTTTCATGGGGGCGCTACTAGCACTAATTTTTCCAGACTTATAACAATAAAAGATGAAGATACTGTCAATACTCCACCCGAATATTTTACAGTTGAGTCAAATGTTCTTTGGCATGATCAAAAAGGCGCCCATGAATACAAGGCCGAGACTAAACTTTATAATTGGCGCTAAAAATATATGAATAAGATATTAAAAAAAATAAAAAAACAACAAGCAGGAGTAACCCTTTTAGAGCTAGTAGTAGCTATCTCTCTTTTTACTATGTTGATTCTATCAGTTACCCAGATTTTTAATTTAACTTTAAGAGTTGGTGGTAATGTTGTTGCTTCCCAAAAGGTTCAAAAAGAAATGAGATATATTTTTGAGGTTATTTCAAAAGAAATTAGAATGGCCAAAGTTGATAAAGACGGTACTTGTATAACTCAGGATTGGCTTTTTACAATAACTAGTGGAAACCATAGATTGGATTTTTTAAATAAGGATGGCGAATGCGTAACTTATAACTTTATTAATGATGGTTTTTCTGTCACAAGAGACGGTTACCTTGAAGACTTAACATCTGACGAGATTGTAATAGAAGACCGGGAATTTAGAAGATTTGGCTATACTCCTCTGGAACAGCCTATAATATTGTTAAGAATGACAGTTTATAACAAGAGTGACCCTGGTAAAAAATTAAGATTACAAACAATTATTTCTTCTCGTGATTATGAATAAAAATATTTTAAAAAATCAAGAAGGTAATGCTATTTTTTTAGTTTTAGTTATTTTGTCAGGCATGCTGGCGGTTGGATTAGGGCTGGGTAATTTGATTTTGACTAATATAAAAATGGGAGGAGTTCAAACTCAATCTACTAAAGCTTACTTTGCCGCAGAAGCTGGAGCAGAGTATGTTTTGTATGATTATAGAAAAAATTTACATGAGCCTCCTTATCCAGATAATAATTCAATTGCCTCTAGCACTCTTTCTAATGGTAGTAGTTATAATGTGAGCTATAGCGAGGGCTCTGATGGGGATTATGATTTTAAAGATTTTATATCCATAGGTTCTTTCGGTAATGTTAGAAGAAGCGTAGAGACGTCACTTCGTTATTACAACAGACCTTAATTGTTTTATAATTTATAATTTGACAGTTATATTTTTGATGTGTACACTTAAGATACACATTAAAATTAAAATAAATTTATGATTACTAAGTTAATAGGAGTTAGAGAGTTTCGTCAAAATATGGCAGGTCTTTATGAGAAGGCTAAAAAGAATAATTGGAGATTTATTGTTTTAAATAGAAATAAACCTATTTTTAGAATTGAACCCTTGGATGAAAAAGAGGCTATATTAGAGAAGTTAGTTTATGATGTAGAAGAAGCCAGAAAAGAAGTAAAAAGAGGTAGGGTTTATGATTTTGAAGAGGCTTGTAAGGAGCTTGGTTTATGAGATATAAAATTAAATTAACCGGAAAGGCCAAAAAAGATCTTGAAATCTTAGAAAGGAATATTCAAAAAAGAGTTGTTAATAAATTAAGGTTTTATTTAAAAAGCGGAAACCCTCTTCAATATGCTAAAAAATTAAAAGACGATCGTTTGGGTGAATATCGTTTTAGAATCGGTGATTATCGGATTATTTTTGATATAGACAAAGAAGGTAATATTAATATTTTAATAATTTTACGAATTAAACATAGAAAAGAGGTTTATGGATAAAGATAAAGCAATAAAAAGAATTAAAAAATTAAGAAAGGAAATAAATTATCATAGATACTTGTATCATGTAGAAGATAAGGAAGAAATAAGTGAGGCAGCCCTAGATAGTTTAAAAAAAGAATTAGCTGATTTAGAGGATGAATTTCCTGATTTGGTTACTTTCGATTCTCCCACTCAAAGAGTCGGGGGTAAACCCTTGGATAAGTTTAAAAAGATAGAACATTCTGTGCGTATGATTTCTTTGTTTGATTCTTTTTCTAGAGAAGACATTAATGATTGGATAGGAAGATTAAAGAGGTTAAAACCTGATTTTGATAGTGATTATTATTGTGAGTTAAAATTAGATGGTTTGGCTATGGCTCTTAGATACAAGGAGCTTATTTTTGATTTAGCCGCAACTAGAGGAGATGGTATGGTAGGTGAAAATGTAACTCAGAACATTAAAACAATAGAAAGTGTTCCTTTGAGATTGAGATTACCAAATGAGGATGAATTAAAAAAAATAGGATTTGATATTAAAGAAGTAAAGGAAATTCAAAATAAAATTAAACAAGAAAAGATAGAGGTTCGGGGAGAGGTAGTGATGACGCTTAAAGAATTAGAGAGACTGAACAAAAAATTTGTACAACTGGGCAAACCTGTTTTAGCTAATCCTAGAAATGCCGTAGCGGGCTCAATTAGACAATTAAATTCAGAAGTAGTTTCCGAGAGAAAGCTTTACTTTTACGCTTACGAATTAATTATTGACTTACCTTTGATTACCAGGAGAAAAAAATTAAACTTTTAGAACTTTTGGGTTTTAAAACTCTTCCCCAAAACTCTTTGTTTAATAGTTTGGAAGAGATTTTTAATTTTAGAGATTATTGGGCTAGTCATAAAAATAAACTTCCTTTTCAGGTGGATGGTATAGTAGTTAAAATTAATCAGCTTAGACTTTGGTCTATCCTTGGTATAGTAGGAAAAGGCCCTAGATATATGATGGCCTATAAGTTCCCAGCTGAGCAAGTTACCACTAAATTAAAAAATGTTACTTGGCAAGTAGGCAGAACTGGCATTTTAACACCAACCGCCACTCTAGATCCTGTTGGGGTGGCTGGTGTAACTGTGACTCACGCAACTCTTCATAATATGGATGAGATAAAAAGATTGGGACTTAAAATAGGAGATACAGTTATTATAGAAAGGGCTGGGGACGTAATACCAAAAATAATTAAAGTTTTAGTTAAACTTAGAGAAGGGAATGAAAAAAAAATAAATGTTCCTAAAAAATGTCCGATGTGTGGTGGTAAGGTAGAGAGAGTTGAGGGAGAGGTGGCTTATCGATGTATTAACAGTGATTGTTATGCTGTTAATTTAAGGCGTTTAATACATTTTGTTTCTAAGGGTGCCCTAGACATAGAAGGTTTGGGTCCTAAAATTATAGAACAACTTATGAAAGAGGGCCTGGTAAGAGATTTTTCAGATTTTTTTGCGCTTACTGAAGGTGATTTAAAACCTTTAGAGAGATTTGCTGATAAATCAGCTGAGAACTTAATAAAATCAATTCAAGATAGAAAACAAATTGATTTAGCTAAATTTATTTACGGTCTAGGGATTCATCATCTAGGAGAAATAATGTCAACTTCTCTTGCTATTAAAATAGCTTTGAAATTTCAGTCAGATAAAAAAAATAAAACTGAATTATTAAAAGATATTGAAGATTTAATAAAGATAGTTCAGTCTTTTTCAAAAGAAGATTTAATAAATATACAGGACATAGGACCCGAGATCGCAAAAAGTGTATATGATTGGTTTAGAGACGGGAAAAATATAGAAGTTTTAATGAAGTTAAGAAAAAATGGTGTTCAAACTAAATATCATAGGTTCCTAGATAAAAAACAAAGGACATTACAGAACAAAAAATTTGTTTTAACCGGAACATTGGAGAATTTGACAAGAATGGATGCTAAGAATAAAATAAGAGAACTTGGAGGAGAAATTTCTACTTCTGTCAGTAAAAACGTTGATTATCTGCTCGCAGGAAAAAATCCAGGTAGTAAATATAAAAAAGCGAATAATTTAGGTATAAAAACAATCAACGAAGATGAGTTTATGAATCTTGTAAAATAAATTTTATTATATAGATAAAATATGAAATTAGATAAAAAACAAACAAAGCACATCGCCAATTTGTCTAAATTAGAATTGAGCGATAAAGAGCTTGAAAAATACGGAGAACAGCTTTCTAGTGTCTTGGGCTATATTGATCAGCTTAAAGAAGTAGATGTTAGCGATACAGCTCCTACGGCTCAAGTAACAGGCTTGGAAAATGTTTTAGAAGAAGATAAAATCAGAGATTGGGATAAGGGGGAGATTGATTCAGCATTAGACCAGGCGCCAGAACTTGAAGATAGGGAAGTAAAAGTTAAAAGAGTATTAGAATAAAACTATAAATTTATGGAGTTGAATCAACTTACAATAAAAGAGGCAAGGAAAAAACTAGATAAAGGAGAGATTTCATCTTTTGATTTAACTAAGGCTTGTTTAGATAGAATTAAAAAAATAGATAGTAAAGTTAAAGCTTGTATTACGGTTTGCGAGAAAGAGGCCCTAGAAGAGGCCAAGAAGGCTGATGAGAGAATAAAAAAAGGAGAAAAAGGAGATTTACTGGGAATTCCCTATATCGCTAAAGATAATATTTTAACAAAGGGAATAAAGACAACCGCCGCCTCTAAATTTTTAGAAAATTATATAGCGCCTTATGACGCCACCATTATAAAGAAGTTAAAAAAAGAAGGAGCTGTACTTTTAGCTAAGTCTAATTTAGATGAATTTGCTCATGGTGCTTCTACTGAAAATAGTTGTTATGGTCCTACTTCTAATCCTTGGGACCTAGAAAGAGTTCCTGGAGGCTCTTCTGGTGGTTCAGCTGCAGCTGTAGCTGCTGATATGTGTGTTTTTGCTCTAGGTACTGATACCGGAGGGTCAATTAGATGTCCAGCTGGTTTTTGCGGCGTTGTTGGTCTTAAACCTAGTTACGGATTTGCTTCAAGATTTGGTTTAATTTCTATGACATCATCCACTGATGTTCCTGGGCCTATCACTAAAAGCGTAGAAGACGCTGAGTTGGTTATGAATATTATAAAGGGAAGAGATGAGAATGATGCAACTACTTTAGAATCTAGAAATAAAAAAACACTTAAAAAAGATATAAAAAATTTAAAAATTGGAATTCCAAAAGAATATTTTGATGAAAAAGTCGATAAAGAAGTGGCTAGCTTAGTAAAAGAAGCGATTAATAAATTAAAAGAAAAAGGAGCCGAAGTTTTAGAAATTAGCCTTCCCCACACTAAATATACAGTCCCAACTTATTATATAATAACTCCTTCAGAGATTAGTTCTAATTTGGCTCGTTTTGACGGAATTAGATATGGTGTTCGTCAAGGAGAAGAAGGTGATTTGGAAAATGTTTATCTAGCTTCTAGGGGTAGGGGATTTGGTGCAGAAGTTAAAAGAAGAATAATGCTTGGAACTTATACTTTGAGTGCTGGATATAGAGACGCTTACTACCTACAAGCTCAGAAGGTTAGAACTAAAATTAAAGAAGAACTTGATTTTGAATTAGAAAAAGTTGATTGTTTAATAACGCCAACCTCTCCTCATACGGCTTTTAAGATAGGCGAGCAAGTAGATGATCCTGTTTTAATGTATTTAGAAGATATACTCGTCAGTGGACCATCTTTGGCTGGTCTTCCAGCTATATCGATTCCTTGTGGAGAGATTAAAGGTTTACCTGTGGGCATGCAGATAATAGGAAAAAGATTAGACGAAAAAACTTTATTTGATATAGGAAAAATTTTTCAAGATATTGCAGATTGGCACAAGCATAAACCCAATATTTAGATTTATAAAAAGTTAAAAGTTTAATCTCAAAATACTTTTTATTTTTATTTGGATCCGCCCAAGGCGGACCCGCCTCGGGCGGGGAGGCCAAGATTTGTTATATTGTATAATATTATGCATTACGTTTATATAATTTATAGTAAAAAATTAAATAAAAAATATATTGGTTATACTAAAGATTTGAAACGTAGATTAAACCGTCATAATAATAACAGATCAAATTATACTTCAAAAGGTGGTCAATGGAAATTACTTTACTATGAAGTTTTTAGATCAGAAAAAGATGCTCGTCAAGAAGAATTGTTTTTAAAAACGGGTAGGGGTAGGGAGAGATTAAAATTTTTATTAAAAAATACAATGAAATAATTTGGAGAGTTCGCCTATCCGCCCAAGGCGGACCCGCCTCGGGCGGGGAGGAAAAATACAATGAAATAATTTGGAGAGTTCGCCTTTCTGCCCAAGGCGGAC
>CAZJRJ010000018.1:0-11866 GCA_964548635.1 uncultured Gammaproteobacteria bacterium
GCTTGGATTATCATTAAAGCAATTTATCCGTATCATATCACCAAGCTCTTCCCAACTATACCTTTCAATTAAAGTCTCAAGGATTGTTTTAAGGGTAATGCCGTGTAAAGGGTTATTTGGCTGGGGGATTATTTTTTTATTGTCCATATATTTTTATATTTTAATATTTAATTAAACAACACACTCCCAATCCTCAACATATTCGCCCCTTCCTCAATCGCAATTCTGTAATCATTCGACATTCCCATAGAAAGCTCAACCATGTCTGGATAAACTATTATTATAAATATTTTTTATACTCCCCATAATTATCCCTCACAATCATTTTCCACCATTTCGTCTCACTTCCTCCCTGTACATCGCTTTTATGATAAACTAACAAAATTTTTATTTCTTTTTTTACCATATCTTGAGCAACTATGCATCTATTCCCCGATGTTTTTGTTGATTCATTTGGCAATATTTTAAACTCAGTTTTGCAAATAATCACACCATTCCCAACATCAACCATAACATTTGTATTGTTTCGTTTTAACATTAACTCAAATCTTTGTAACATTAACTCAAAAGCACTCCACGGAACAAGGAATGATTTCTTGTATTTTTTGCTTATCTTTTTTAAATAATGAGATCTGGCAAAAGGTTCAATTATGACATTGTACTTAATAGACATGCTCAGGGTCTTCTTGTGTAATTAATTCATATGGAATAATATCTCCTTTATCTACAAAAGTGTAAGGAATTTGACTATGAGCAAAACCAACTATTTCTTTTGTATTTTTATTATCCCATCTCTTCACAATTTTTTTGATTAATTTTTTTTCTTCCCCACTTATCAAATCTTCACCAACTTTTTCACCAACTCTTGTTTCCGAAATCAACAAAGCCTTTTCTTTTGATTCAATTATAATTTTACTATCACTTTCTAATTCTTCTAAAAGTCTAAAATAATAGTCGGGAACCGGTCCATGTTCAAATTTTCTATATTCCAAGCCACTCATACTTTCATGCTTATTATAAAACCAAGCAAAATCTGACAAATAAAGTAATTTTGCCAATTTTGTTTTTGGGATTTTTTTTTCACCAGTAATTGCACGTAAAAAAACAAAAAGCATTTGTTCGTATTTTTTATGCTTCTTTTTATTATTTGAGACTAAATCGCTAATCGAAATTCTATATAATTTGCATAAGGCGTCTGCTTCATTGAGAGAAAGCTGTCTTTTGTCTTGTTCAACAGAGATATACGATGCGCGAGATATACCAATTTCTTTAGAAACATAATCCTGAGAATAATCATTGTCAATTCGAAGTTTTTTAATAAATTTAATATTCATACATATTTTTATTACTTATATTATTATTCATAATTTATCACATCATGTCAAAAAAGTCAACATACTGTGTATGAATTATTAACACACATAATCTCAATGTATCTCGGTATCAAACCCAACATTTAAATATTTAATCAAACAACACACTCCCAATCCTCAATATACTCGCCCCCTCCTCAATCGCAATTTTGTAATCATTCGACATTCCCATAGAGAGCTCAACCATCTCTGGGTAAACCAGACGAAACTCATCTCGAATACCACGCAAAAACTGGAACTGCCTTCTAATCATTTCCGTATCATCCGTATCACTTGCCATACCCATAACCCCAACAATACGCACACCTTTTATTTCCCCAATATCCAAAATAATTTGTTTTGTGTCATTTGGGTCAAAACCACCTTTTTGTGTTTCTCCAGAAATATTAAATTGTAATAAAACCTTAATATCCCTCCCCTGTCTTATCGCCTCATCATTAATATTTCTCAAATGCTTCACTAAACCAACTGATTGAACACAATTAAATAATTTAACGATTCTTTTTATTTTTCCTGATTGAATCTGCCCGATAAAATGTTTCTCAACCGGAAGAAGACTCGCCACCTTATCTTCAAACGCTTCAATCCTATTCTCACCAATAGCAGTAGCCCCATCTCTGATTATCTCATTCGTAGTATCTATATCTACATTCTTCGTAACAGCCACAAGCAAAATTTTTCGTTGACTAGCACTTATCTCTTTTACAATTTTATTATATGTATTATTCATATATCATTTTAAATCTAAAATACAAGACCTAACATGGAGCCAGACATATTAGTATTCCCAAGATAGATATTCATCTGATTTAGTTTTCATATCTTCATAAATCCATACCATTCGGTCAAGAAACCACATTTTGCCAAGAATCACCAAAATCAAACCAATCATAACTGCCCAAATGTGAAACTGATAAAGTCCCCAGATCAAAAATGGTAACCCAAGACCCGTAATGGTATTCAAAACCAATATAGCTCTTTTATGATGTTTTGGTATTTTGATTTCCTTTGACTTAAGCCAGACACGTTCACCTAAAACAGCCTTCGAAGCCCAGTGTTTTGTTGTTTTTGGTTTTCCAAAGAAACGAGGGTTTATCCAAGTCCAAAATAATAGAACACCAACAAGCAACAAACTATACCAGCCTATCCAAATACGAATCCAAATTGCACCCGCTAAAAATGGAAGGATAAAAAATCGTGTCCAAACACTCCATTTATTAGAATGGCGCATCCATGTAATATCATTAAGTCCAAAAACTTTTGTTAATTTTTCTAGTATTTTCATATTATTTTCCCGTTTAATAATTATATAGGTATCAGGTCATAAATCGTGACTCTTTTTACCTCTTTTCTATATTCTATATATTTATCTAATAATATACAAGAAAATAAAAAATCTAACATATTTTCATGACACTTCTTTTTAAATCTTAGAAATTACTTAAACTCTAACTTTTTAAATTTATAACACCATAATTCCGAATATTGCCCATCTACAAACAATGGATAATAATCATTTATTTTTTTCCAATTTTGAAGACTGGCTGGCTTTTGACAATCAGATTTTTTCAACTTACCTGTATAATAATATATTTCTTTCTTTTTAAGTTCCTCTATAGTGTTATAATTTTTATCTAAATTCATTAAAAACTTTTTTAACTTTTTTACCAAATCTTTTTTTATCAACGGATCATCGCGATAACCAGATTCAATTTCTATTCCAGCTGGCATAAAAGTAGAAAGAGAGCCGGTGCATTCAGGTGCATCTGCCCAAATAACTATTCTCTTTATATCAAATCGTAAAGCCAACAACATATTGGCCAAATTAAATTTGGTAACAATAACAAAAATACCAGTCGGTGAGACAGAACCGTGTATATCTATAACCCAGTCATATTTTTTTGCTACAGAAATGATTTCAACCGCCCTCCTCTCTTCATAGTTACCAGTTTTTTTTCCAGGAAAAATTCGATTAAGGTCATCCTCAATAAAACGTTTATTTTCTTGTAGTGCCTTTGGGTTTCCGATTATACTATCGAACTCACTACCCAGATCCTTATTGTTAAGATCCTTCAGTATTTCCACTCCTAATTTTTCATCACCATGAGTCGCGGTAATAAATAATATTTTTTTAGTCATATATTTCATTGTATTAATTAAATAGTTGGGGAAGCATTTTTTTGCTTCCCCTTTGATGATTCATAGTTTTTTTAATGAAATTATCCTATCATCTGGATAATCATTAATTACTCCATTGATTTTTTTCCTGGAGCGTACAATTTGCCGACCAATCTCCTCAAAACCAGTTCTCTGGATCAAGGGAAACATACCGGATTGCTCGCTTGTTCGCTGTAGGGCATATTTATACCCTTGCTTGCGAGCCAACTCCAGTCGGCGATCATGCAAAACTCCCCCCAAGCCTTTTCTTTGGTACGCTGGGTCGATAAATGACTCGGATAGATAAATCACCTCCTGTCTGGCAACCCCTTCTGGCAAATACACCCAAACATTGTGTTCTAGGTCAGCATTTACACAAAAAGTTGCACCCACTAATTTTTGTCCATAATACATTACCAACACAATCTTACCGGAACACATATTCATTTCCGAAAACCATGTCAAAACCTCTTTTTCATTAAAAACTTCGTTCCAAGGTGGTTCTCCAAAAGCTCTGCTGTAAATTTCGACAAGCTCGTTCTGGTAGAACGAGAAATTTTTACAATCGCTGATATCAAGAACTCTTAATTTTCCCATAATAATCCTCCTTTTTTAAAGATCAAAAAAAACCCTTCCGAATGGAAGGGGTAAGGAAAATATTTTAAAAATACAAAAATATCATCATCGCCTCTTCCCGGAAGAATTTTTATGATGATTTAATTTATTTAAAACTATTTGATAACCTCCCATACCATTTCTCAAGCAATTTGCTACTCGACCAACAGTGGTTGTACTAATTTCTAATTTTTTGGCAATATCCCTATAAGTCATACCAGCATCAACCAATTTAGCTATTTCAAATCGCCCACTCATATCTTTGATTTCTTCTATAGTACACAAATCACGAAAAAACTTCTGAACCTCGAAAATATCATTGAGACTCAAAATCGCTTTAAAAAGATTATCATTTTTTTTATTAGATATTTTATTCATATTTCTGTATCACTGTACTAACACAGTATCACAGCTAGAAAATACTGTCAATAGGTTTTGTTTTTTATTAGACAATTCAACATTAATATACAATAAAAAAAAGAATGCCCATTATCCTTTTTTATTCTTGGATAATGAGCTTTTATGCTCTTTTTTGAGCTGAGAAAATATGAATTAGACGATTTCACCATTTTCATCAATGGTTGCATGGGCATATTTCATCTCAGGCAAGACAACCAAGTCAAAAATTTTTTCACCATCAACTGTGTTGAATTTTGCCGCCCTGAAAATAATTGAATCTTCAGTCACTTCTGCATCCCTTATATCTTTGCAAGTCATTCGACCTTCGAGATAAAGACAAAGTGCTGTATTGGGGTCCATCTGAATATGATGAATTTTATTCAGCTTTCCGTCAATAAAATCAGCACTAATAACAGATTCAATATCTTGGCTTACTGGTGTCGGATCGACTTCAACGAATTCACCGTCCTGCAAATTCATAGTCCAGCTTTCTCCATCGACAAATCCTTCATTGCCAAAAATTGAAAGTTTATCTCCGTCCAACTCAAGATTGTTCCCATTGATTACCAGATTTTTTGGCATCTTAACATCCTCCTTTGTTTGTTTTTATTTTGAAATAAATAAATATTTTTTTTATTTCCTATCTAAAAATTTAGATTCTAGTCTAAAAGTAAATATTTCAACATATTTTTACTACAAAAACAAAAATAACGCTATAATTAACGTTATTTTTAAAATTGTCACTAGGTTGTAGACAATGCTTGAGCTAGCTTAAAATATATTTATAATTTTTGTAAATAATTCAAAAACTAAAATTCAACTTCAAACATACCTCCGATAGAATCACTTGGTTTATTATTTTTTATAAATAATTTTTGCATTTTCTTTATAGTACTTTTTCCAAGCTCGCAGCACTTAAGCAAATCTCCTTGTGATCTTTTGATAAATTCCTCGTCTAACTTGATAGCTTTGTCGTCAACTTTGAGAGCTAATTCATTAATGCCTACTAATTTTATACCATCTAAAGAACGGACACGAGAAAGGGCAACATAGCCCATGCCATATTCAAAAGTTTTGCTCAAATCAATTTCAGCACAATCCAAACTCATCCCCTGACTTTTGTGTACTGTTATTGCCCAAGCTAATCGCAGAGGAACCTGACTAACAGAGGCAACAACCTCTCCCCCTTCTTCTATCATCCATTTTTCGGGAAAAGCTATGATTTGTTTACCTGAAAGAGTTTCAATAACAGGATAGCCATCATTCTCATCGAAACGAACCACCTTTCCCAACGTACCGTTTACAAACCCTTTGGCAAAATTATTTCTTACAAACATGACAACTGTATCAACTTTTAATTTCAATGTTTCGGGGGCTAAACAATAACCATCTTTCAAACTCTGAACCAAAAAAGGGATTCCCTCTGAATACATCTCATAAACTGACTCCTCTCCTTTTAATTTATTTAGCTCAAAATTATTATACGCATCAACATCCATCTTGTGCGTATGAAGTTTTGTTGGCTTGATTTTAAAATCTACTTGTTTGTTAAGTCGTTGTAATAACATATTATATGTTTTGTGACCCGCCGTGTTGCCCCTAATATCATTTAACAAACCTAAAAACTTTTTATCATTTTGTCTATATTGTTCTTCGAGATAACAAATATTAATATTCATATCACCCCATATGTCTGATTCTGTAACAAATCTACCATCCTCCTCACCTTTTGCTACTGGGGGCAATTGAAAAAAATCACCGCATAAAACAACTTGCACACCACCAAACGGTCTTAAATCCTGCCTCAAAACCTTGCAAACACGGTCTATCAAATCCAGCCTACTGGCATTTAACATAGATATCTCATCAATAATCAAAACCTTAGTTGACATAATTCTAGACAACAACACATTTTTTCCCCTTAGCTTCTTTATCTGTGAATCTGTCATTTTTTCATTAATTCCAATTCCACACCAAGAATGAACAGTACGACCATCTAGGTGCGTTGCAGCAATGCCTGTTGAAGCTGTAATTGAAACCTTTATTTTATTTTTCTTAAGATAATTAATGTATTTATTCAGCAAAAAAGTCTTACCAGACCCAGCTGGACCTGTTAAGAAGGCGTTATATCCTAGTTTTAATATTTCAATAACATCTTTTTGTTTCATTTTAATAATTTTTTATTATACTATTATTGTTTGAATGTTATCATGAATATTTTCTGTTGTCATCTCAAAGGGGAACAAAAAAATCTGCTGATATCAGCAGATTTTTTTATATGCACGGGATAATGGACGGTACTAGAATTAAATTTTCTTAAAATTCCTACATTTATATATCTATATTATCTTAATTTTTGTTTATAGACCCATCTCTTTCATCAAGGCCTTCCCCCTTTTCTGTATTTTTTCTTCTTTTAAAGATAAAGAGTCCCGCCCCAACTATTATAAATATTAAAAATATGATTGCTATATATACGCCTATATTTTTTTTAGACTTTTCTACATACAAATCATCGCTGATATTTTTAGAAAAATAATCTTTATCAAATGTCCCGTTTTCAACATCTTCCCAAATTTTATTTTCTGGCTCTACATCAAATGTAAATTTCTTTTGCAACCCTTCTTTTGTAGCTGTCACGCCTTCCCCTGTGCCAACCATTTCAACTAAACCAGTTTTTTTGCTTGTAAATTCAACCAACCCTTCAATTACTTTGAGAGTCGACTCTACTCCGGTTTCTTCTACTATAAATATCGTCCCTTTAATACCTGCAGCCGCCTGACTCATTTCAACAGTCATGGTCCCGTGCTTTAGCATCTCTGTTACATTTGCTTTAATTTTTCCAGCTATTATTTTTAAAACACTACGCTTTTCATCATTATAGCCAAGAATAAGTTTTGACTCTGGTCCCATGTGATAATTACCATAATTAGGTGCCGCAATGTCTACAAAACTATCTTCGTGCGTGATAATATAATCATTTCTATGTAAGACCATATCCAAATCTGGAGAAAACTCTGCGTCCAAATCAGCATCATTACAAGCATACATAGATACGTGTCCATTGTAATCATTTAATTTATAACCACTATCAGTTGTTGGATCACTTGGATCCTGACATCCAGGGTTTTCATTTAAAAGTTCCATCCACTTTACAAATCCGTCTCCATCAACCGTCAACTCTACACCATCTTCATAAATTAAATGTTTATCAACACCAAAATCATTTAATATAATAACATACCCGTCGGAAAGTCTTCCTACTTCCTTGACTACTGACCCTTCTTTAATCTGTTTAACGTACGTAAAAACTCCGTATGGACCACCGGTAAATTTTAGGTCATATTCAATGTCATCAATATTTGGTGTTCCTACTTCCCTTTTTTCCTGCATTTGGAAATCTCCAAATTTTTCACCTGTTGGTACATTTTTATACGCCTGGCCTGTTATATACGAGATTTTCATCGTTGCCTTATCATAACTGGATTTGAAAATAAAACCTTTTTCTCCTCCCATAGCTCCAACATTCCAAAATTCCATTTCATAGTGAATGCCTTCGATAGGAACTCTCACCCTAGGGTCAATCTTCCCTTTATATATCTCCATTGGAGGCTCTGTCGGCAATCCAGGAGTTGAACCGTCGGGATCAAAAGAGCCTGAATCATAGACTTTTCCATTTGCAACAATAACTTCAGTTTCCATTGGTGTTGTTATAGTTGCTTTAACCTTTGTTTTTACAACCTCATAAGGGACTTCGGCGGCTTGTACCATAGAGAACTGCACACCAAGAAATATAAGAACTAATAAAAACAAGCCCAAACGACTTAAAGTATTTTTTTTCTTCATAATTATTATGTTATGAATTTAATATCTCAATATATCTTTAATTATAGCACTTGAAGAACGCTCCAGATCAGATACGCTATATAAAAACTAACCAGTATAATACCGGCGAATTTATTAATATGCCATTTTTTTAAAATCAAGAAAGAAAGAATCGCTATAACAGTGGCAAAAAGTAAAATAATAGAACTGTTAAGATTCTCAGTGGCTACTGGAACCACTGCTCCTCCGGCCGTTACTATTGCCCAAGGCAAACCTAAACCAATTAATATATCAAAAATATTGGACCCAATCGCGTTGGATATAGCCATTCCCCCTCTTCCCTGACGAGCCACAATCATAGAGGACATTAAGTCCGGGATACTTGTTCCGACCGCCAATACTGTCAATCCAATAATAACAGCTGGAATATTAAGAATAGCCGCCATACCAACTGCACTTTCCACTAACACCCAGCTTAAACCGGCAATAAAAGAAATTGAAATAAAAAAAGTTAACCAATACTTTTCAGCTGAAGGAAAGATGTAATCCATCCCTTTATTGACAAAGGACAAAAATCGAGCCAAAATCTTTTTATCATGTTCTTTTTTTATTCCTTCGTTTAAAACTTCGGCCGGCTGCTGCTTCTCTTCTTTGTAGGGTAAAATTCTACGCCAATTCATAACCGCCAAAACATAAATAACATAAAAAGCAACAAACATCAAAGACTCCAGAAACGTAATATGTCCATCCCAAAATGAATATAACAACAATATTATGCTCAAAGAATAAAAAAGAGTATCGCGAATTATCGGCTGCCAAGCAATAAAGGCTTTACGAACCATAGCGGATGCCCCAATTATAACTAAAATATTAAACAAAGCTGACCCGACAATAGTTCCAGCACCGAGAGCTTCATTTCCTGGCCTAAAAAGAGCAATAAAAGAAACAAAAAGTTCTGGTGCACTAGAGCCGACTGCCATTAATGTTGCTCCGGCCATATCCGAATTCATTTTCAACTTAATAGCAATTTTATCTAAAGAAACTACAAAATAACGATCGCAAATAATAGCCAAAAAATAAAATGAAACTAAAAGAGCGAGCAAGTAAAAAATTAAAGCCATATTGTAAAATTTAATTAATTGTTAAAATCATTATTGTTAATTTATTATTTAGGGTTATTTTTATTTTTTATATGTATTAAAACATCTCCTCTTTCTTTATTATAACAAAAGATTGCTTAAATTTGCAAATAAATAAATCAAACAAACAACAGAGCCTAAAATAAGCTCTGTTTCTAAGTACCTCGTGCTAGCACGATGTTGCGGAGAGGGAGGGATTCGAAGAGGCGGAAGCCCCACGACAGTCATTATTTACGAAATTATTTGTTTAAAATAAATCTTTTTAAGCACAACTAAATATCTTTTTAAAACGTATAATCAAAAATGGTCCTCAACACTACCATTCAGACATAAAAAAAATAATCCAGACACGCTGGATTATTTTTTTTGTGCGGAGAGGGAGGGATTCGAACCCTCGGTGCCCGTTAAGACACAACACCTTAGCAGGGTGCCCCATTCGACCGCTCTGGCACCTCTCCATATAAAAAGTTTGATAATAAAAAATCCCACCTGGGGAAGATAAAAATATTTTGATTTATTATCATTTCTTGGTATAATTAAAATATATAAAATAATAACGTTTATGTCAAACTTTTATTAAATAATTTTAATACTATGAGTGAAGAAAATAAAAATAAAGAAGAAGAAATTATAAGCTGGGAAATACCAGAATATAAAAAACACGACAGAAGTAAAAACTGGTATATTTTATCAGGAATTGTTGCCGTTGTTTTCTTGTTATATGCTTTGTTTTATCAAAATTTTCTTTTTGCAATATTTATAGTAATTGTTTCAATAGTATTAATCTTAAACGACGGAAAAGAACCAATGAGAGTCAAGGTAGCTATAACTGATAATGGCGTTAAAATTGGTAAAAATTTCTATGAATTTGATGACTTTAAAAATTTCTCAATTGTGTATAAACCAGATCAAAACATAAAAAATCTTTATTTTGAATTTGATAATTATATAAAACAAAGACTTTCCCTAAATCTAGAAGATGTTAATCCCATTAAAATAAAAGAGTTGCTATCTCCTATTTTGAAAGAAGACACTGACAGAAAAGATCCTCCCCTATCTGAAAAATTGGCTGATTTGTTTAAATTATAAAAAATAGATAAAAAAACTTGACTCTTGTCAAGTTTTTTGTTTTGATTAATTATGGGCCTATCACCAAGCCCTGCTCCAGTATAAAAATCCAACTTTTGGTAAATTTTCCTAAAAATATTTTAACCAATATTACCACATTGCTAAAGATATTTTTAGAAAAATTTCCACAAAATCTGGAATTTTCTACAAGAAGCAGCGTTTAGCGATAGACCCGTTATATATTTTAGCTCTCACAGTTCAGTTGGATAGAACGTCGGCTTGCGGAGCCGAAGATCAGAGGTTCGAGTCCTCTTGAGAGCACATTTTTTAAAAAACTCAACATGAATTTGGAAAGTGAAATAAAAGAAATAAATCGGGTAGGAAAAACTACTGCTAGCCGATTTAAGAAAATTAATATAAATAAAATAGAAGATCTATTGTTTTATTTTCCTTTTCGTTATAAAGATTTTACCAAACCAAAAAAAATTAACGAAATCAAAGACGGCGAGGAAGTAAGTATAAAAGGGCAAATAGAGCTAATCCAAAATAGACGAAGCAGAAAAAGGGGCATGAATATAACAGAAGCCTTAGTAAGTGATGAAACTGGGGAAATAAAGGTGCTTTGGTTTAATCAGAAATTCATTACTCAAAACCTCAAAAACGGAGACCAGATTTCCCTGGCTGGAAAAATCAAACAAAACCTAGGAGAACTGGCTTTAATGTCCCCTATTTATGAAAAATTAAGCTCCGAGAAAAAAACAACTCATACTCAAGGCTTAATTCCTCATTATCATTCAACTGAAAAATTAAGCCAAAAACAGATAAGATTTGTCGTAAAATCTGCTCTAAAAACAGTAAATGAAATAAAAGACTGGTTGCCTGAAAAAATAAAAAAAGATTTAAATCTTATTAATCTAGACAAAGCCATAAAAGAAATACATTTCCCTGAAAATAAAAAAAGCCTAGAATTAGCCCAAAGAAGACTCTCATTTAATGAATTATTTTTAATTCAATTAAAATCCCAGTTAATAAAAAAAGAGTTTAAAAATCAAAAAGGTAATAAAATAAAATTTAATTTAGAAAAAACAAAGGAATTTATCAGTAAACTCCCCTTTAAAATAACAAATGCTCAAAAAAAATGCACCTGGGAAATAATCCAAGACCTGGAAAAAGAAAAACCAATGACTAGACTTTTAGAGGGCGATGTGGGTAGTGGAAAAACTTTAGTAGCCGTTATAGCCATGCTAAATACATCTTATTCTAAAGAATTAAAGCAATCTGTTTTAATGG
>CAZJRJ010000019.1:0-11603 GCA_964548635.1 uncultured Gammaproteobacteria bacterium
AGCTGGTATAGCATATGGTTTAGGGAAAAAACTTGTGCTAATAGGGGAGCCAGAAAAACCAGATAGTCTTTATTTAATATTTCAAGAAAGATATCAAAATATAGATGAATTTCTAAAAACTGTTTAATTTAATTTAAACATTGTCCACGATTCCGAGTAAATAACAAAAAACATAGGCCTATTTCGTGCTTTTTGTTATTACATATTGACGGATAACCTATTTTGTAGTATAGTTTTCTATACTTAAATATTGAAATAAATATGGCTAAAATCCCTAAAAAATCAAAGAAATTTATTGATTCTGATCAGGATGGTCTTTCTGATTGGGAGGAAAAATATATTTATGGTTCTGATCCCTACGACGAAGACACTGATGGCGACGGGATTGATGATGGGGAAGCCGTAATAAAAGGAATGAATCCAGCAACTGGTAATAAATTTAAAGATTTTTTTATTCCGCATAAAGGGAATAATCATCACCCTCATTCCCTTCATCCTAAAAGAATCTTGTTTCATGTCGGAACAGCCGCTCTTATTAAATTAGTGGTTGTACTTTTTGTAGTATCGTACCCCTTAACTGCTTGGATGACGCCAGACCTTATCGCTGAGCAAGGTAGAAAGATTATCGCCCTAACTAATGAATTGAGAGAAAACCTTTCTTTGCCAGTCTTAAAAGAGAACGCTAAATTAGACCAGGCGGCTTATGCTAAGGTTCAGGATATGTTTTTAGGACAATACTTTGCTCATACAAGTCCAGATAATAAAAATTTAGGAACATTTTTAAAACAAGTTGGTTATAATTTTTCAACGGCTGGCGAGAATTTGGCAATGGGTTTTGATAATCCCGAAGATGTAGTGGAGGCTTGGAAAAAGAGTCCGACTCATTATGCTAATTTATCTGATAAAGATTTTCAAGAAATTGGTGTTGGTTTAGCTGAAAATATTTTTGAAGATAAAAATACGGTCTTTACAGCTCAATATTTCGGTCGCTCACAAAACATAGCCGTAAATATAGCGCCTAAAGTAGAAATAGCCGAAGTTATTAAACCGAGCGTGAAAGTAAATTCTACTTCCAATATTGTTTTATCGGCTCATGAAGATAATGATTTGGCTACTAGCACTGAGGTGGTTAAAATCGCAACGAGTAGTCTCGCGACTAGTAGTGTTGACACGAATCCTAAACCTACCAGTGCTGTGGCGACTAATACTTTAGTTGCAGTCGCTACTACATCCGCTTCTGTAATTATTGATCAACCAGTCGGCAAACCAGAAAGTTTAGTCAAAATTAAAGCGGTTTTACCATTAAACATTAAAAAGGCCATCGCTATGGTATTAAATAGTAATATTTCACTCGCTCAAACTGAGGACGGTGATTGGCAAGGTCAGCAAATTGTGTATGACAAGAACGTAGGTCCAGTGGTACCAGCTTCTATGACTACTATTGATGATAGTGGTAATAAAAATGTGTCTGACTTAGCCACTGAAAATATTAAACCGAAAGAAACTTCTTTAGCAAAGCAATATACTTTACTGCGAAGCAATCCAAATAATGCGATGCAAAAGATTTTTGATGTTAGTTCAATCTATTTTAAAATTATTTTATTTTTAGCAATAATTTCTCTGCTTTTAAGCGTCTTTGTGAAAATTGAAAAGCAACACCCAAAGCTTATTATGTCAGGACTGGGATTAATAGTTTTTCTGGTTATTTTGATTGTGATTTAAGGGGGAATAAATAGTGCGTAAATAATTCTTGACAAAATAGTAAAAATATGTATAGTGTAAATATAGTTTGATTATGATTTTTTGTTGTTTATTGTTTTTAACTCAATTTATATATATTAAAAATAAAAAAATAAATAAAAAAATATGAATATGAAAACCATCACACGAGTTTTATCGTTGGGGGGGGTAAAAATTTAAAAGCTCTTCGGACTTTTAAGGTGCTATCTTTTATTGTGGCCGCTACAATTATTGGAAGCGGTTTTTTTATTACTAATGTGGTTAAGGCAGAAGGATCAATTGATGAAAACATGACAATCGAGGTAAGTCCATCAAAAGACTCACTTATTGAACTAGCACCAACCAAGAATTTTGTTCTTACTGTTGATGCAAATGATTATGATGGAGAACTTTATGAACTAGAGGTTGACCACAATATGGCAGGAAATCCAGAAACTACTCCAGAATTTAGCGTGTATGCTGATTCAGAAGATCCATACAATGGAGATGGTGAAGAAGAACAAAAAGCAATTTTTGATACTTTAGGAGTTGATGTAACATATTCTGGAAATGAGATTAATGGAACATGGACTATTGATTTTGGAAAAACAATTACAAACCGATTTATCGAAAATGATGGGATTGAATTCTACTTACGAGTAAAAGACGATTCAGGTGAACGTTTTTCAGGACCATTTAATGGACCAATACCAGATAATACGTTTGCCTATACTGTTGCGAGAGTTGATGAAAACATGACAATCGAGGTAAGTCCATCAAAAGACTCACTTATTGAACTAGCACCAACCAAGAATTTTGTTCTTACTGTTGATGCAAATGATTATGATGGAGAACTTTATGAACTAGAGGTTGACCACAATATGGCAGGAAATCCAGAAACTACTCCAGAATTTAGCGTGTATGCTGATTCAGAAGATCCATACAATGGAGATGGTGAAGAAGAACAAAAAGCAATTTTTGATACTTTAGGAGTTGATGTAACATATTCTGGAAATGAGATTAATGGAACATGGACTATTGATTTTGGAAAAACAATTACAAACCGATTTATCGAAAATGATGGGATTGAATTCTACTTACGAGTAAAAGACGATTCAGGTGAACGTTTTTCAGGACCATTTAATGGACCAATACCAGATAATACGTTTGCTTATACAATTACGAGAGACACAACTGCTCCAACTTCTGGTCAGTTAACAATGTCAACAACTCTACAAGATATTACAATAAATACTCCAACAGATGGTGTTTATGCCGTTGAAACTCCACTATCATTTAATGGAGTAGATGTATTCCAAGCTCTTTCTATTGCAGTTACAGATGAAAATCTAGACACTGAAAATGTTCCTGTATCTATCAATGGAACAGAAAATGGTCAAATGACTCATACTGAGGGTGTTTGGAATTATACTAATCAAAATGGTGCTCCTGAATTTACAGAAGGACCACAAACTATCACTGCAACATTTAAAGATACTGCTGGAAATGAAACTCCACTATCATTAACATTTACAACTGATATTACTGCTCCAACTTCTGGCGAGTTAATAATGTCAACAACTCTACAAGATATTACAATAAATACTCCAACAGATGGTGTTTATGCCGTTGAAACTCCACTATCATTTAATGGAGTAGATGTATTCCAAGCTCTTTCTATTGCAGTTACAGATGAAAATCTAGACACTGAAAATGTTCCTGTATCTATCAATGGAACAGAAAATGGTCAAATGACTCATACTGAGGGTGTTTGGAATTATACTAATCAAAATGGTGCTCCTGAATTTACAGAAGGACCACAAACTATCACTGCAACATTTAAAGATACTGCTGGAAATGAAACTCCACTATCATTAACATTTACAACTGATATTACTGCTCCAGTTATTGAGTTAGCTGGTTCATCTCAAATTAACTTATTTGTTGGAACTCCTTATACAGACGAAGGAGCTATTGCTTTAGATAATATTGATGGAACCATTGCTTCGACTTCTATAAAAGTCACTGGTTCAGTAGATACTTCAAAAGCTGGAGTTTATACTTTAGCTTATAACGTAAGAGATTCAGCTGGAAATAGTGCAATTGAAGTTACTAGAACAGTAAATGTAAATATTATACCAGTAATCACGCCAGTAAGTAATAGTAGTGGAGGCGGAGGTGGTTATATAGCCCCGAATTGTACTAGTGTTACCTACGGTGAGTGGGATAATCCTGTAAATGGTTTTGAATATCGTGATGTTTTAACTCAAACCCCTAACAATTGTTCTCTTAGCACTAGTCAACAATCAGCTAAATCAAGAATTTACGTAGCTGAAATTGACATTCCAGTTGAAACACCTCCAGAGGTTACCACACCTGTAGTTACTTCAACTAAACAAGTTCTAGGTGAAAAAATCTATGCTGACGGAACTTTAATTCGTTACATAGGCGAGTCTAAAATTTATGTCTTTGTTAACGGTGAAAAACAACTAATTAGAACCCTAGCTGAACTTCAAAAATATGCTGGACAAGAAATCTTAAATGTTTCTAAAGCTGATTCTCAGACAGAAGTTCTAGGTGAAAAAATCTATGCTGACGGAACTTTAATTCGTTACATAGGCGAGTCTAAAATTTACGTTATTGTTAACGGAGAGAAACAACCAATTAAAAATTTAGGCGAACTTAAGAAATACGCTGGACAGGAAATCCTAAACGTTTACAAAGATGGTTCTCAGATGCAAGTTCTAGGTGAAAAAATTTATGCTGATGGATCATTACTTCGTGGTACTGACAAAAAGATTTATGTTCTAAGCAACGGTAAATTACAACACATTAATAATTTAATTGAGCTTAGGAAATATGCTGGCAAAAAAATTAATAATGTTACCGATGATGTAATTAACAGTTTAAAATAAAAGAAATAAATACTTCAAAATAAAAAAAGAGGCTTCATCAGAAGCCTCTTTTTGTTTGTGCTTACAGAATAATAAATTTAAACACTTAAACGCGATAGCCCTTCAAATCTTTGTCTTGCGAATAGTAAAAATATCTCTAAAGTTAGAGTGTTTTTTTAGTTAGTACAGATTTAAATTAGAACTAATTTTAAATTGTGGTAAAATTGAAATAGTTTAAAATTGTAGAGTTGCTTATTTTATTTGTAGAGCATAGTATAGAAATGTTAAGTGAAATAAATAAAAATTATGTTTAAATTACTAAAATATTTAAAACCTTATTCATTGCAATTAGTAGCGATGGTGGTTTTAATTTTTGGTACAGTTGCGGCTACTTTAGAGTTGCCTGGTTTTATGGCGAAGATTATTAATGAAGGTGTGGTAAAAGGGGATAGTAGTATTATTCTCTATAATGGTTTTTTGATGACTATTATTGCTTTGGGTGGAGCAGTATGTACTATTAGGGTTGGTTATTTTTCTTCCAAAGTAGCATCTTCTTTTAGTCGAGATATAAGAAATGAAGTATTTTCTAAAGTAGAGAGTTTTTCTTTGGTTGAGTTTAATAAATTTTCTACAGCTTCATTAATAACACGTTCCACTAATGATATTCAACAAATTCAAACAGTAATGGTTTTTTTATTGAGAATGGTTTTACAGGCTCCTATTATGGGTTTTTGGGCTATTTTTAAAGCCTACAATTTAGCCCCATCTCTTTCTTGGGTAATCGCTTTAGCGGTTATAGTTTTGTTGGGTATAGTAATAATAATGTTTACAGTTGCTCTGCCTAAATTTAAAAAATTACAGAAATTAGTTGATAGATTAAATTTAGTTACTAGAGAAAATTTGACTGGTCTTAGAGTTATCCGTGCTTTTAATAATGAGGAAGTTGAAGAAGCAAAATTTGAAAAATCTAATTTGGATTTAACCGCTACCAATCTATTTGTAAGCAGACTGATGGTTGTTATGCAACCGATGATGATGTTGATTTTAAATTTAACTTCGGTATTAATCGTTTGGGTTGGATCACATTTAATAAATTCTGGAAGTCTAGAAGTTGGAAACATGATCGCCTTTATGCAATATGCGATGCAAGTGATTATGTCATTTTTATTGATTTCTATTGTTTTTATTATGTTGCCGCGCGCATCTGTTTCAGCTGGTAGGGTTGTTGAGGTGATAGAAACTGATCCGGTGATTAAAGATCCTAAAAAACAACCACCTAAAACTAAAAATTTTGGTGGTAAAATTGAATTTAGGGATGTTACTTTTTGCTATAATCAAGCGGACACGTCGGTGCTAAAAAATATTTCCTTTGAGGCAAATCCAGGCGAAACTACCGCTATAATCGGATCAACTGGTTCAGGTAAGTCTACTTTAATTAATTTGATCCCTAGATTTTTTGATGTTAATTCGGGAGAAATTTTATTAGACGGAGTTGATGTCCGTGATTATAATTTGGAAGAATTGTATGCAAAAATAGGCTATGTGCCACAAAAAGGAGTTTTATTTTCTGGAACCGTTGAATCAAATATTAAATATGGTGCTCGTGATGCCTCAATGGATAGGGTGAAAAAAATGGCTGAAATTTCACAAGCAACTGAATTTATAAATAAATTAGAAGGTAAATTTGGCGCACGAATAGCACAGGGTGGAGCAAATATTTCTGGTGGTCAAAAACAACGCCTTTCAATTGCGCGTGCCATAGTCAGGGACCCAGAAGTTTACATTTTTGATGACAGTTTTTCTGCCCTTGATTTAAAAACTGATATGAAACTTCGCAAAGCATTGGAGGAAGTAATTAAAAATAAGACTGTTTTGATTGTAGCACAGAGAATTTCTACTATTTTATCAGCGGAAAAAATTATTGTTTTAAATAAAGGTGAAATTGTTGGAATGGGTACTCATGAGGAATTAATTAAAGAAAATGAAGTTTATCGTGAAATCGCTTATTCACAATTATCAGAAGAAGAATTAAGTAGATATCAAATAAATCAAAAAACTATTTGATAAATAAAATATTAAATATATGAGTGAAAATAGTGGATCACAATCTACTGGGAAAACAGAGTCGGGGTCTCATGCTGGCCCAGGCAGACCTGGACACTCCGGAATAGGATTGGTGGAAAAACCAAAGAATTTTTTTGGCACTCTTAAAAGAATAGCTTTTTATATGAAGCCTTTTCGGGTTTCAATAATTTTTGTTTTTGTTTTTGCCATGGCTAGTACTATTTTTTCAATTATTAGCCCTAAAATTCTTGGTAATATGACCAATCAAGTTGTTTCAGATATTATGATGACTAAAACGTCTGGTCAAAATCCTTCAGTATTAGGACAGGGTATAAATTTTGATGTATTGGGCAGACTTGCTATTATACTTTTGATACTTTATATTTTGAGCTCTGTTTTTGCATATATTCAAGGCTGGATAATGACCGGAGTTTCGCAAAAAATAACTTATAGATTCAGACGCGATATTTCTGAAAAAATTAATCGTTTGCCGTTAGCATATTTTGATAAAAGAACATTTGGTGAAGTTTTGTCACGTGTAACAAATGACGTTGATACTGTTAGTCAAACCTTAAATCAAAGTTTGTCTCAAATAGTAACATCAGTGACAATGGTAATCGGAATTTTGATTATGATGCTTACTATATCTTGGCAAATGACTCTTGTTTCATTAATACTTGTTCCACTTAGTTTTATTTTGATTAGACTTATAATAAAGAGGTCACAACGTTATTTTAAAGAACAACAAGAGTCTCTTGGAGAAATTAACGGCCATATAGAAGAAATGTATTCAGGACATAATGTTATGAGGGTATCAAATGGTGAGGAAGCATCAATTGAAAAATTTAAAACCATAAATTCAAAGCTTTTTGATAGTGCTTGGAGGGCACAATTTTTATCTGGTTTAATGATGCCGATTATGACTTTTGTGGGTAATTTAGGGTTTGTCGGCGTCTCTGTGCTTGGTGGCTATTTGGCAATAAATGGTAAATTAAAAATTGGTTATATTCAGGCTTTTATCCAATATGTTAATCAGTTTAACCAGCCGATTGTGCAAATGGCCAATATAGCGAATGTTTTACAATCCGCAACTGCCTCTGCCGAAAGAGTATTTGAATTTTTAGATGAAAAAGAGGAAATTGATGAAAAAGATAAAAAGGTATCATTAAAAGATATTAAGGGTGACGTCCTATTTAAAAATGTTTATTTTGGTTATGATAAAGATAAAAAAATTATAAAAAATTTCAGTGTCAACATCAAGCAAGGGCAAAGAGTGGCTATCGTTGGACCAACTGGTGCTGGAAAAACTACTATTGTTAATTTACTGATGAGATTCTATGATGTTGATAGTGGCGTCATAGCGATTGACGGCGTTGATATCCGTAAATTTAAACGTTCGGATATTAGAAAATCTTTTGGCATGGTTTTGCAAGATACTTGGCTTTTCAACGGCACAATACGGGAAAATATTGCTTATGGCAAACCAGACGCAAGCGATGAAGAAATAATTAATACTGCCAAATGCGCTCATGCTGATCATTTTATTCATGCCCTACCTCAGGGATATGATTTAAAAATAAACGAAGAGGCTGATAATATTTCTCAGGGTGAAAAACAACTTTTAACCATTGCTAGAGCTATGCTCGTAAAAACCTCAATGTTGATTCTAGATGAGGCAACTAGTTCGGTTGACACTCGGACTGAAGTCTTGATTCAAAAGGCAATGGATAATTTAATGCAAGGTAAAACTAGCTTTGTTATCGCTCACCGCCTTTCCACTATTAGAAACGCTGACTTGATTTTAGTAATGGATGATGGGAATATTGTGGAGCAGGGAACTCACAAAGAATTATTAGCTAAAAAAGGTTTTTACGCCTCATTGTATAATAGTCAATTTGGTTCTAATTAATTAGATTATAAAATATGAAAACAACAGAAAACAAAGAGATCAAACCTACTCTTAAGCTTAATAAAGATTTAATTTTAAGACTTATTTTAAGCGCTGTTCCGGCTGTTTTTTGGGTTATTTTTCTGTGGAATTTTTGGACTAAAAATATATTTGCCCTAGGTTTTAATACTACGATTTTTCTCTTTCTTTTTTTAGGCTTATTTATTTGGGTTTTATATAAAAAGGGTTTTTACACTTCTGGTGATTTATTTTGGATTATCCCGATGATTTTTATATCATTAAGCTATTCCATATACGATAACCCTTTCTTAAAAATATTTAGTTTATTGGTTTTACCGGCAATGTTTATAGTTTTTTATAACCAGGCTTTTTTATCTAATAAAAAAAATGAACTTTGGAGTTTTGAATTTATTTTAAAAATTGTGAACAGATTTCTTTCTTTTCTGTCTAGGATTGGCCAGTCCGTCACACTTTATTTAAACCTAATTATACCGGTAGATAAAAGCAAGAATCGTGTTGTAATTAGAATAATAAGTGGCGTGGTATTATTTCTAATAATAGCCCTAACTATCTTTATCCCACTTTTATCATCTGCTGATGTGGTGTTTGCTGGTAGGGTACAGATTTTTTATGATTGGTTTTTAGAAATTTTCTCACAGCCTTTCGTATATAGAATATTAGTGTTTATAGCTTTAACAGTTTTAACTTTCTCTGCCTTAACCTCTTGGAGTAAAAGATTTGATTACAAAGGAAAAGAGGGTGATGACAGAAAAATAGATCCAATTATCTCTGGTATCGTAATAGGAGGTATTTTATGTCTTTATTTACTATTTTTATGGGTACAGATAAGCCATTTATGGGTAGGGGCGTTGCCTTTTGATTTTAAAGAAACAGAAAACTTAGTTAAAAGTGGTTTTTGGCAATTATTTGTTTTATCAATTGTTAATATTCTGATTTATTTTTTCACTTACAAGAAAACAATATCATTAGTGCAAAAGATATTAATAGCATTTACCTTCGCTTCATTATTTCTCCTTATATCAGCGGGCTATCGCATGGGGCTTTATGTCACGTATTATGGTTTTAGTTATGAAAAGTTTTTTGCTTCATATACAGTTATTTATTGCGCTATATTATTAGTTTGGCTTACTAGCCGATTATTTATTAATAAAAGGGCCAATATATTAAAATTTTTAATATTTTTGTTTCTTTGGATGTATGCACTTGTGTCTGTGTTTCCGGTTGAACAGTTTATATTACGCACCAATGTGGCATTAAGCAGTGTTGAGGAGTCACGAATTAGATTATTTGAACTCACTATGTTATCACCAGATGCCTTGTTTTTAGTAAAAGAATATAAAGAACAAGGTTTATTAAAAGAAGATGCAGGCTATCTTTCTCGGGAAAAAGAGGATAAGATCAATGAACAATTTGACTGGAGTCCCTGGATTGAACGTCGGGAGAAAGAGATATTGGATAAGGCTTGGTATGAAAAAAATTTATTGAACATTTTGTATTTATATAATAAAAAATAAAAAAATATAATAAATTTATTCTTAAATTTAAAAATATGACAAAAAAGATTTTTACAACTGATGAAGCAAAAGAAGTAGCTGGGAAAATTGGTATCGTTTGGGGCGATGTTGATTTTGACGTTGAGGATTTTACTATGGGTATGAATGTGGAATTAGAGCACGGTAGTCGTGATGTAGAAACAAATGTCACTGACGATGACCCAGTTATAACTGGAAAAATTGCCCTAGCTCATTTAAGGGAATTTGGTGATTATTATGTTCGTTTAGACAAAATGGAAAGAGAGGCCGAAGGAAAATTATAAAATAAACTTTTTATGAAAACTTTGTTTTTGGGTATAATTTTTTTAATTGTTTCTCTTAGTGTTGTTTTTGGAGGACATTATTTTATTTATTTTTCCCTACTTAAATTTTTTGATATCCAGTCTGTCTGGATAAAATTGAGTCTTATTTTATCATTTATACTTTTGCCAATCAGTTTTGTAGGTGCTTCAGTGCTTACTCATTATTTTCATAATGGTTTTGTGAACTGGTTTTATATGATAAGCGGTTTGTGGCTCGGTGTTGTAACTACCTTGCTTGGTTTTTTTATTATTGTTTGGGCTATTTATGGTCTATTTGCTCTTTTTACCTGGAATATTAATTTAAAAATTTTAGGAAGCTTAGCTTTGATAATAACATTTTTTTATTCTATCTATGGGATTTGGAATGTTTATAACCCACGCATAAAAGAGGTTACTGTAAACATAGAGAATCTTCCAGAAGAATGGCAAAACAAAAAAATTGTTCAGATTTCTGACCTGCATTTAGGTCATATTTTAGGTAAGGATTTTTTTGAAAAGGTAATCGGCAAGGTAAATTTAATAGACAGTGAGGCAATATTTATCACTGGAGATTTGTTTGATGGCATGGGTGATGATTTTGATTATGTGGGCGAGGAAATAAATAAAATTAAGGCACCAAGGGGGATTTATTTTGTAACTGGAAATCATGAAACTTATTTTGGCTTAGATAAAGTAAATAAAATTTTAGAAAAAAGTAAAATAAAAACTTTTGATAATAATGTTTTTGAAGTAAATGGTCTTCAGATTTTAGGAATAAATTATCCAGATAGGTTTGAAAGGATTAATATGGAAGAAAGTATTAAAAAGATAGAAGGTTTTGACTCAGAAAAACCCTCAATTTTACTTTTTCATTCACCCTCTCAAATTAAATCTGTTAAAAATGCTGGGATTGATTTGGAGTTATGTGGGCATACGCATGGAGGACAGCTTTTTCCAATCGGGTCTATCGTGAAATTAATGTATTATGGTGTTGATCGCGGTCTTTATACTGATGGCGATTTTTCCCTTTATACATCGGTTGGCACGGGTACTTGGGGGCCAAATATGCGAACAAGCGCTCCTCCGGAAATAACAATTATTAATTTGAATAAAAAATAACCTTAAATTATTTTGACTTTTTTGAATATTAATTGTAATATGT
>CAZJRJ010000020.1:0-11289 GCA_964548635.1 uncultured Gammaproteobacteria bacterium
CAATTTACTTTTTTTATTTCTTCAATAGAAGTTCTAAAATAGTTTTTTATTTTTTCTACCATATTTTTTGTAACTAAAAACCGCCCCTTGAGGCGAGTATTTATTAATTATCTTAATAATAGATTAATTAATTTTAAATGTCAAGAAAAAACAAGGTTTTAATTTGATGATTTAAATTGCATATTAGCAATAAATATGATATAAGAAAAGTAAGATAAAATTAAAAAATTAACCAAATTATTATGCTATACAAGAAAATCAGAAACATAACTTGTTTCTCAGTGTTTTTTTTACTGTTATTATCTCTCACATCTTGTAGTTTTGGAAAGAGTGATCTCGAAAAAAACGGACTTAAATACAAGAATGAATCTTTAGATTTTGAAATTACTTTGCCAGCGAATTTTGAAAAGAGGATAACTCAAAGAAAAGAGGGTGAAGGCTATGTCGATATTGAGTTTTTTGTACCGACCAGTGATCGATCCCATGAGTTTGAAGTTAAAAGTTATGCCAAGCCGATGTATATCCGTGTTTTTAAGGACATAAAAGAGTCTGATTTTACTGAAAAAATTGATTTTGAAATATTGGAATCAGGAAACAAAAATGTATACGCAGTTAAATTTTGGGATTATACACCTGAAGATTGGCAGGACAAGTGGAGCGAAGATATTGAAAAAGATATTATTAATAGTTTTAAATTAAAGTAAAAAATAATTATTCGGATGTCCCGTATTTGTAAAACGGGTTTACGAAGTAAATAACTATGGTCAGTCCATTGCTTCAAAAAAAATCAAGTACTAAATTAAGGATTTCAGAAAATGCTAAGGATTTGTTTAGGGCAGTTTATTGGGAGCAAAATCAGTCAGATCAAGATTCGGATAATATAGCCAGAATAAAGGTTTCTGAACTTATATCTAAAATGTCGTTTTATTATGAAAAAATAAGAAATTCTGTTGATTATAATGAAGAATATTTACTTAGAAAAAATTCAATTTCAAGAATTTTAAAAAGAAAGCTAGTTATAGAGGGAATAGTTAAGACCTCAAAAAGTGAGGAATTGGCCAAGCATCTTTTGGTTGAGCTTATTAGAGCCGGTTATTTGCCTAATAATGAAATTCCAGAAGCTATGATTGAAGAAGTAGGCCGAGTTATAGAAAAATATATAAAATTAAGAAATCATGTACTTCCTAAATTTGGTTATTCTTTGAATTTTAATTTTAAAAACAGTAAAAATGATAATAAAAAAGGTGGGGAAGAAAGAAATGAAATTAATAATTGGATTCTTGCTTTAGCAGCTAGCGAAATTGAAGCAGTACTGGGGAGAGATAAAGTTAAGGATACAGTTGTGATAAACTTGTATCAGTATCTAGTTAAAAATATTAAATTAGAAGAAGACTCTGTTTACGAGCGTGATTTAAATATTCAAATTTATCTAGGAATTCACCGCAGTTATTTAAAATTTGATAAAGATATGCTTTCTCTTATTTTATTTAAATATTTTAATTCTAAATGGAGTAGTCCAACAGATGCTGATATAGAGGAAATTGCGAAAAATATTACTCCTTTGCGCCAGGCCATTGATAAGCAATCGGCACACCCTCTTTCTAAACAAATAAATAAGGTAGTGAATCGCTATAATGTTTTTTTGACTATTTTAGTAGATATAATTACGGATGATCCGGTTGGTGTTTATAATACTATAAAGAGCGATCCTGCTAAATTTCCTGAATTAATTAAAAAAGCTTTTAATAAAAAATATAAAAATAGAAAAAGCAAGCTCTGGCGAGCTGCTATTAGAAGTATTGTTTATATTTTTCTTACCAAGTCAATTTTTGTGATTTTATTAGAAGTACCGGCTACTCAGTGGTTGGGCCAGAAAATAGAACCTTTGTCCTTGGCTATAAACGTCGCTTTTCCCCCATTTTTACTTTTCTTAGTGGTTTTCTTTACTCGTATTTCTTCAGACCAAAATACTAAAAAAATTATTGAAGGTGTAGAAGAGGTCGCTTTTAAAGAGAAGCAGAGAAAAGAGCCAATTCTTTTGCGCCGCCCAGTTAAAAGAAGAAATGTTGTTAGTTTTATTTTTAATCTTTTTTATACCATAACTTTTTTTATTACCTTCGGTTCAGTTGTTTGGATTTTAAGGCAAATTAACTTTAACTGGATTAGTGTTATTATATTTTTATTCTTCCTTGCTTTTGTTAGTTTCTTTGCTATTAGAATTAGAAAAACCACTAAAGAATTTTTAGTGGTAGAGCCTCGTGAAAACATTGTTACCTTTTTTGTTGATTTTTTCTCAATACCGATTATAGCAGTGGGGAAATGGCTTTCTCAAAAGTTCTCTCGTATAAATGTTTTTGTTTTCTTCCTGGATTTCATAATAGAAGCTCCATTTAAGGTATTTGTAGAAATAGCAGAACAATGGACTAGATATGTCCGAGAGAGAAAAGAGGATATAGTATAAAAAAATTAAAATGCAAGAATCAAAAAGTAAAAATGATGCTAATTTATATATAGTAGCGACACCAATCGGTAATTTAGAGGATATTACTTTAAGGGCTTTGCGGATTTTAAAGGAAGTTGACTATATTTTATGTGAAGATACTAGGGTTACAAAGAAATTATTGAATTATTACGACATAAAGACAAAAACTGTTTCCTATCATCAGCATTCAAGTATTTCAAAAACTGATTATATTTTAAAATTATTAAAGACGGGAAAAAATTTAGCTTTAGTTAGTGATTCTGGCACTCCAGGTATATCAGATCCGGGTGGTAAATTAGTAGAAGAAGTAGTTAATAATCCAGGGAGTGAAGTGAGGATTGAATCAGTGCCAGGACCATCGGCCGTTACTACGGCACTTTCGATTTCAGGATTTCCGACTGATAAGTTTGTTTTTATGGGTTTTCCGCCTCACAAAAAAGGGCGACAGAAATTTGTGAAAGAAATTTTAGAAAATAAATATACAACCGTTCTCTATGAATCAAAACACAGGATAATTAAATTATTAGAAGAGTTAAAAAAATTTCAAGTAGCAGAGTTAGAATTAGTGGTTTCTAGGGAATTGAGTAAAATGTATGAAAGTATTTATAGAGGCAGTGTTGAAGAAATTTTAAATGAATTAAATTCTTCAAGTAATAATTTAAAAGGAGAATTTGTAGTAATAATAAAAAAATAAAATATGTCTGAAAAATTTTATATCACAACTCCGATTTATTATGTTAATGCCCAGCCTCATGTGGGACACGCCTATACAACCATAGCTGCTGATATTTTAGCTCGTTATTATAGAATGAGAGGTAGGGAAGTTTTTTTCGCTACCGGAACAGATGAGCACGGAGCCAAAATAGAAGAAAAGGCCAAGGAGGCGGGCAAGGATCCCAAGGAGTGGACAGACGAGATTGCCGTTCAGTTTCAGATGACCTGGGATGAGCTTAGTATTTCTAATGATCGCTTTATAAGAACGACGGAGGATGGTCATATAAGGGCTGTTCAGGAAGCTCTTAAATTTATGTATGAGAAGGGTGATATTTATTTGGGTGAATATGAAGGTCTTTATTGTCAGGGTTGTGAGCAGTATAAAAATCCAAGTGATTTAGTTGATGGTAAATGTCCTGAACACAAAACAGAACCAAAGGTAATGAAAGAGGAAAGTTATATGTTTAGGATGTCTAAATACCAGAATCAGCTTTATGATTTAATAAAAACAGATGAAATAAAAATAAGACCGATAGAGAGAAAAAATGAGATTTTAAGTTTTTATGAGAAAAATGGTCTTAGAGATATTTCTTTTTCTAGAAAAAACGTAAAATGGGGAATACCTCTTCCTTGGGATGAGAAACACACTGCCTATGTTTGGTCAGACGCCTTTTTGAATTATTTAACTATTTTGGGTTGGAACGGTGATTCTGGTAAAGTTCCTGAAATGTGGCCTGCTAACTTACAACTGATGAGCAAAGATATTCTAAGAGTTCACGCTACTATCTGGCCAGCCATGCTTTTGTCTTTAGGAATAAAGTTACCGGAAAGACTTTTTATTCATGGATTTTTTATGATTGACGGTCAAAAGATGAGTAAGAGTTTGGGTAATGTGATAACCCCACTTGATTTAAAGAAAAAATATGGAAGTGATGCCACTAGAGCTCTTTTAATAAATTCTGCACCTTTTGGCTATGATGGAGATATAAGTTGGGAAAAAATGGATGACAGATATAATGCTAGGTTAGCTAATGGATTGGGAAATTTAGTTTCAAGAGTTTTGAGTTTGACAGAAAAATATTTGGACGGAAAAGTTCCTGACGTGAATATAGATGAATGCGCTGGAATAGAGCTTTTAAATGAACAGAATATAAGTCAGGGAAATTTTGGACAAAATTTATGGGATTTATATCAAAATTATAGAGCTAAAATGTATGAGGTAAAACTTGATGAATCTTGGGAGCTTATTGTTGTTATGGTTGGACTTCTTGATAAACATATTTCAGCTTTGAAGCTCTGGGAGTTTATTAAGACTGACAAGAAGAGCGCCACCAGGCATATTTATGCCCTTTTAGAGAGTTTTAGACAGATTGCTTGGCTTGCTTGGCCTATAATTCCAGAAACCGCTGAGATTATTTGGAAGAATTTAGGCCTTGATCCGGCCGAAGTTATGAACAAGGAGATTGACGATGCTATGAAATGGGGGCTTTTAAAGCCAGGCTTAGAGGTTAAAAGGAGTGAGCCTCTTTTTCCTAGATTAAAATAATTTTTTAAATAATATTTATGACAATTTTTGATTTTGTTTTATTGTTTATTTGGGCAGGTTTTCTTTTTTATGGTTTCTTTTTTGGACTAGTTAGAACCCTTGGTTCTCTTTTAGGGGTTATTATAGGTGCTTGGCTTGCCGGCATTTTTTATTTGGATTTTTATAATTTGATAGACTCTTGGTTTTTTGGAATGAATAATTTGGGCAAAATAGCGTGTTTTATTATTCTATTTTTAATAATAACTAAGTTGGTGGGTATAGTTGTAATAATAGCCGACCAGACTTTTCACCTCCTAACTATAATCCCTTTCTTAAAAACTATAAACAAGGTAACTGGTGCGGCCCTCGGTTTTATAGAGGGGATAGTGGTGCTCGGATTGATATTATACGGCATGGCAGTTTTTGCCTCTTATAGTGGCATAGTTGGAAGTTGGCTCGTGAATTCTAGGGTTGCTCCGTTTTTGATTAATATAATAAGCAAAATGATCCCCTATGTCGGGAGTATGATTTAATATTTTTTTTCATAAAATGAATGGGGTTTTAGTGACTAGCATGACTTCAGTTGATTTTATTGATGCAATAAAAATCTAAAGTTATTGTTACTGATAAGGGGGGGGGTTACTTGCCATGCTGTCATATTGTTACATAAAATGAAAAAGCCTTGTATAATTGGAACTAAAGTAGTAACCTAAGTTTTAAAAAATAGGGATTTAGTTGAGGTGGATGCAAATAAAGGGATAATTAAAAAATTATAATTAAGATTTTATAAATCGTGGCCACTATAATGGCCACTATAATGGCCATTATAGTGGATAATAAATTTAACGAATTACATAATGAAGTAGGAGTGGTGCCACTTACTCAATTAATTAATTACGGTTATCCAAGTAAGGAGTTGGGTGACTTACTTGGTAAAGAACCTATTACTCTTGTTGGTTTATATAAGAAAGAGACTGTTATTTTTTATGCTAACCGAGATTATTTGGTTGAGTTGGGAGAATATATTGGAGATAAATCAAAAAAAGATATTTTATTTTTTAGAGATTTATATAAAAAATCTGAGGAATTAAAAAAAGAAACCGTAGATATATTACATAAATTGGGTAGGCAAGAAATATCAAAATACTCTAATGAGGAAATTATAAATTTTATTAACAAATTAACTAAAAATGGCTTTGTTATGTCTATTTTGTCACTAGTTGGGGCAATCGCTGATCACGTTCATGATATTTTTTATAATTTAATGGATTTTACCATTGCAAATGCAAAAAATATTAATAAAGCAAAACTAAATAAAATTGAAATTTTAAATTTATTAACAACTCCAATTTGGTTGATGCCGAGTGAAAAGGCAAAGCTTGAATTGATTAAAATAAAAAGAGTAAAAGATGGAAAAAAACAAGATTTAGCAATTAAAAACTTTCTAGATAAATGGCATTGGCTTTATCACGGTCATCTAGGCCCAGGAATGACAAAAAAAGATGTCAAAGAGGAACTTGAAGGCGATATTAAAGTGGAAGATAAGTAAAAGATTATAAAAAAGCAGAGGGATTTAGAAAATAAAATATTTACCTCCAAGGAAGAGAAAAATATTTTTGAAACTGCTAGAATTTTTATTTATTTAAAAGGAATGAGGGCAGAAGTTTGTAATGGAATTTTTAGTTTTTTAAATTTAGCTATAAAAAAAATAGAAAAGGATGAAAACATTGATCAAAAATTTCTTTGGTATTTATCTGTCTCAGAATTAATGAATTATTTAAAAAATAAAGTTCTTCCAGCTAAAAATGAATTAAGGGAAAGGAGAAAGTTTTCTGTTTGGATTTTTAAAGACCCTTATGTCGGAAAAATTTACACAGGGGACAGTGCTAGGGAATTTTTGTTAAAAAATACAATTAAAGAAAAACATGATATTAAAAATAGTAGTGAGATAAAAGGCAACGTGGCTTATCCGGGAAAAGTTAATGGTAAAGTAAAAATTGTTAATTCGGTTAAAGAGATGGTTAAAATGAAAAGGGGCGATATTATGGTTAGTGTTCAAACTATGCCAGAGCTTTTACCTGCTATGAAAAAGGCAGTTGCTTTTGTGACAGATATGGGTGGTATAACTAGCCACGCTGCTATAGTTTCAAGAGAAATGAAAGTGCCCTGTATAGTAGGAACTAGAAGCGCCACAAAGATTTTAAAGGACGGTGATAGAGTAGAGGTTGATGCAAACATCGGGATTGTTAAAAAGATATAAGAAATAATAATAAGTTTATATGTTTACTAAAAATTTTAAAGAATTGTCTAAAAAAAATGTCGATATTGCTGGAGGTAAGGGTGCTTCTTTGGGTGAGATGACACAGGCTGGTATTTCCGTGCCTCCTGGTTTTGTGATTTTATCGGATTCTTTTGATAGGTTTTTACATGAGACTGATTTATTTCAGGCGATTCAAGCTGAATTAAATAAGGTTAATTATGATGATATTAATTCCGTAGATCAGGCTTCAATTATAATTAGAGATATGATTTATGATGTTTTGATGTCTGAAGATTTATCTAAAGAAATTTTAAAAGAATTAAAAAAATTAAATTCTCGCTTTGTGGCAGTTCGTTCTTCGGCTACGGCTGAAGACTCTTTAGTGGCTTCTTGGGCAGGGGAACTTGAGAGTTATCTCAATACTACCGAGAAGACCATTCTTCTCAATGTTCGTAATTGTTGGTCGTCCCTTTTTACACCTAGAGCCATTTTTTATAGAAAAGAGAAGAAGCTTACAAATGTTCAGGTTAGTGTCGCCGTAGTAGTTCAGGCTATGATTGAATCGGAAGTATCTGGTGTTTGTTTTACGGTTCATCCAGTTACAGAAGATAGAAATCAATTGATAATAGAAGCTGGATTTGGTCTTGGTGAGGCAATTGTTTCTGGGTCCATAACTCCGGATAGTTACGTTATTAACAAGAAAGATTTATCTTTGATGGATATAAATATTAGCCAACAAGAGAAAAAAATTGTAAAATGTCTTAAGAATGGTGTAAAATGGATTAATGTAAAGAAAGGTGAGCAGGAAAAACAAAAGTTGAATGGTAGGGAAATAATAAAATTGGCCAAAATTTGCGCTCAGATTGAAAAACATTATAAAAAACCACAAGATATTGAATGGGCCTACAAGGATAAAAAGTTTTATATAGTTCAAAGTCGCCCTATAACCACTCTATAGATTATGAAAATAATTAAACTCAACGGAGGGATCTCAGAAAATAAAATAATCGACACAGTAGTCGATTATTTGATTAATGGGAAGATAGTTGTTTTGCCGACTGATACCATTTATGGTCTTCATTGTTTATCCACAGACAAGGATACTATTAATAAAATTTTTAAAATAAAAGAAAAAAAGACAAACAATCCTTTAATAAACCTTGTTAGTAGTATTGATATGGTCAAGGAGTTGGCTGAGGTAAATGAAAAGCAGAATGATTATTTAAAAAAAGTTTGGGTGAGGGATGGTTATCCCACTACAGTTATTTTAGAAAAGAGGCTTAGGGCAATGGACAATATGTTTGATTTTGCGCTTGGCATGTCATTCCGTTTGCCAAACTTTGAATTTCTTACTAAAATGATAGATAAGTTAAAAAATCCGATTGTCTCATCTAGCTTAAACAAAAGTGGTGAGGCAATTATTTCTAATATATTAAATTTAGAAAAATATTTTGATTTAGGTGAAATAGATTTAGTTGTAGATGCTGGGGTCATTGAGTCAAGAGCTTCTAAACTTATTGATTTAAGAGATGTGGATAATATAAAAATTTTAAGAAAATAATATTATATGAAAAGTAATACACATTACGAGGTTCGAGAGAAGGGCTCTCATATTTTATTTAAGGCATCAATTACAATATTGGTGTTAATTTTAATGTTGGTTTCTTTTGGCGCCGGTCTTTATTTTTCTGGAAAAGATCAAGTGATGGAAGGCCTGGCTAAAGAAGAGGCTATCTATTTGGGTAAGTTAACCGGAAAATATAGCGAGCCAGAGAAAGGGAATATTCAACAGGATATAGATTTTAATTTGTTTTGGGATCTTTGGGATTCTTTGAAGACTAGATATGTTGATCAAGAAGAGATAACTGACAAGAGACTTTTTTACGGAGCTCTTAAGGGGATGACAGAAGCGGTGGACGATCCCTATACTGTTTTTATGAATCCTCAGAAAACCAGATCTTTTAATGAGAGTATGTCGGGAACTTTTGAAGGAATCGGTGCAGAGGTTGGACTTAAGGATGGGGTTTTGACAATTATTGCCCCCTTAGCTGGAATGCCAGCAGAAAAAGCAGGTCTTAAAGCAGGGGATATGGTCTTGGCAGTTAATGAAGAGTTTACAAAAGATATGACTTTAGATGAAGCTGTTAATAAAATAAGAGGAGAAGAAGGAACAGATGTTATTTTAACTATATTGAGTCAAAACAGTGAAGAGACAAGGGATGTCACAATAACCAGGGGGGTTATTAAGGTTGATAGTGTTAAAACCGAAGTATTGGATGGCAATATATATAAAATAGAAATTAGTAATTTTAATGATGATACCGAAATGCTTTTTAATAGAGCGATAGAAGAAATTTTAACTAAAGACATTAAAGGTATAATATTAGATCTTAGAAATAATCCGGGTGGCTATTTGGACACTTCAGTGGAGGTTTCTAGTGAGTGGATAGAGGAAGGACCTGTTGTGATTGAAAGATTTGGTGATGGAACTGAAAGAAAATATGAAGCTCGTGGCTCCGCTAGATTAAAAGATTATCCGACTTTAGTTTTGGTTAATATGGGCAGTGCTTCAGCTTCTGAGATCGTTTCAGGAGCGCTTCAGGATTATAAAAAGGGTGTTATTTTGGGAGAGAAAACATTCGGCAAGGGCTCAGTTCAGAGTTTGGAGCCTTTTAGTGATGGTTCTTCTGTAAAAATAACAGTAGCAAAATGGCTCACTCCTAATGGTACTTCAATTAGTGAAGAAGGAATAAGTCCAGATATAGAAGTTGAATATACACTAGAAGATTATGAAGAGGAAAAAACTCCACAATTGGACGAGGCCATCAAGACTTTAAATAAAATGATAAATGGTGAAGAATTAAATTTGGAAAATAATAATTAATTTATTGTATAGATATGGGGGATAAAAATAAAATAAACGAGGACACTACTAAATATATCTTTGTAGTGGGCGGAGTTATGTCTGGAGTTGGCAAGGGCGTAACTTGCGCTTCTATAGGAGCAATTTTAAAGGGGCGAGGTTTTAATGTTAGCGCTATTAAAATTGACCCATATATAAACGTTGATGCTGGAACAATGAATCCGGTAGAGCATGGCGAAGTGTTTGTAACTGAAGATGGGGATGAAACTGATCAGGACATTGGTAATTATGAAAGGTTCTTAAATAAAAATATTTATCGGGAGAATTATATGACCACTGGGCGTATTTACCAAAGGGTTATACAAAAAGAAAGAAATTTAGAATATAAAGGAAAATGTGTAGAAGTTGTTCCTCATATTCCCATGGAGATAAGAGATAGAATTCATAGGGCTGTGGAAAAAACTGGAGCCGAGATTATGATTATAGAAATCGGGGGAACTGTGGGTGAATATCAGAATGTTCTTTTTTTAGAAGCCGCTCGTATGATGAAGCTGTATAATCCTGACAATGTTCTTTTTGTTATGGTTAGTTACCTTCCTATACCAAGTAAAGTGGGGGAGATGAAAACAAAGCCGACTCAATATGCCATTAGGACTTTAAACGCTTCTGGAATTCAACCTGATTTTGTAGTTGCTAGGAGTCGTAAGAATGTGGACGAGCCTAGAAGAAAGAAAATTGCAGTAAATTGTAATATTAATAAAGATGATGTTATTTCTGCCCCTGACGTTGATTCTATTTATGACATTCCCTTAAATTTTGAAAAAGATAATTTAGGAGACAGAATTTTAGAAAAATTTAAGTTAAATAAAAGAAAAAGAGATTTAGAAGATTGGCGAGCTATGGTGAAGAGGGGAAAGGCTGCTAAAAAAGAGATAAAAATAGGCGTAGTTGGTAAATACTTTTCTTCCGGAGATTTTTGCTTATCTGATTCTTATATATCTGTTATAGAGGCAGTTAAACATGCCTGTAATAAAAATAGTTGTATCCCAAAACTTGATTGGGTTAACACCGAAGATATTGAAAATAATAAGAGGAGTTTGAAAGAGTTTGACGGGATTATTGTTCCTCAAGGTTGGGGTTCTAGGGGCTCTGAGGGAAAGATTGAAACTATTAAGTATTGTCGAGAAAATAATATTCCTTATTTTGGACTTTGCTATGGTATGCAAATGGCCGTAATTGAATTTGCTAGAAATATTTGTGGAATAAAGGATGCTAATTCAGAGGAAATTGATCCTAAAACTGCTAATCCAGTTATTCATGTTATGAAAGAACAAAAAGAACTTTTAGCGAAGAAACAATACGGAGGAACCATTCGTTTAGGTGGTTGGCCTTGTAAAATAATTAAAGATACTCATTTAGCCAAGGCTTATGCGCAAAAATTTGGA